>CALBHX010000119.1 GCA_937892925.1 uncultured Lentisphaeraceae bacterium | reverse complement strand
CCAGGGATTCGTAAGGTAGTGTTGGCAACATCGATTGCGGAGAGCTCCATCACGATTGAGGGCGTCCGTGTTGTGATTGACTCCGGGTTGGCGCGGGTGCCGAAGTTTTTGCCGCGTAATGGATTGACGCGGCTGGTGACGCAGCGGATTTCACTGGATCGAGCGGTTCAACGAATGGGGCGAGCGGGGCGTACTGAGCCAGGTGTGTGTTATCGGTTGTGGGCGGAAGGCGAAACGGCGATGCTGCCTCCGGTGGCACTGCCGGAAATTCTGGATGCAGATTTGACGCAGACGGCGTTGTTGTGTGCAGAGTGGGGAAGTTCGGAGTTGCCATGGTTGACGCCACCTCCGCCTTCAGCTTGGGCGCGTGCGCAGGAGACGTTGCGTGCGTTGGGAGCGATACAGAAGGAATCTGGGGGGTTGACCGAGCTTGGTCGGGCGATGGCGCGTTTTCCGGTGCACCCGGCATTGGCTGCGATGATGCTGCGGATGCGGGAGGTGGATCGTGCGGGCGGGGCATTGCTGGCAGCGATTTGTGCGGAGGGGGAGCGGGTACCGGCGTTACGTACATTGACGGATTTTCGACAGGTCGTGGAATGGGTGCTTCGGGAACAGCCGCGGGAAGTTTGGCGGCTGGCTGAGCGTTGGGCTGGAGGGGCGCCGGTTCCGAGGTTGTCGGTGGAAGAATTGGTCGGATATGTGCTGTGGGCGTTCCCAGGGAATCTGGCGCGGCGCCGAGACAAGGCGTCGGGGCGGTATCTGCTTTCGGCTGGGTTCGGAGCGGTGTTGCCGCAGGGTTCGCCGCTTGTGAATGCGGAGTGGTTGGTGGTTGTTCGCATGAGTGATGCGGAGGCGGAGGCGATGATTCGTTGGGCGGCGCCGGTGGAAGAGGCGGCAGTAGCGCTTTGTTGTCAGACGCGGGCTGCGCGGGTTGAATGGAGTAAGGCACAGGGACGAATGATTGCCGTAGAGGAGACACGGGTTGGAGCAATTGTGCTGCGAAGCCGACCATTGACGGTAATTCCGCCGGAAGCGCAGGTTGAGGCGGAGCGGTGTCGGCTGCGGCATGAGGGGCTGCCGTGGGGTGACGCATCGCGCTCGCTGGCTGCACGGATAGCATTTTTGAGACGGGTCTTACCGGGAGAGGGGTGGCCGGATATTTCGGAGGAGATGCTGATTGGGAAATTGGCGGAGGCGTCAGGGGAGACGCTGGGGCAGGTGCTGCATCGGATGGTGGCTTCGTGCGGGCATACGATTCGAGAGGTGGAGGCAGAGGCTCCGGCGGTCTTTGTTGCGCCCAGCGGGTCGCGTGTGCCGATTCATTATGAGGGCGAACAGCCCTACGCCGCTGTGAAGATTCAGGAGATGTTTGGGCTTCGGACTACGCCGCGGTTGGCGCACGGGCGGGTGCCGTTGCTGATTCATTTGCTCTCACCAGCGCAGCGGCCGGTGCAGATCACAGCGGATTTGGCTTCATTTTGGGCAAATGGGTATGCGGTGGTTAGGAAAGATTTGCGGGGGCGTTACCCGAAACATTATTGGCCGGAGGATCCAACGCAGGCGGAGCCTTCGCGTAGAACGTTGAAACTGCGTATATAAGGCTGAGGAGTTATGAAAGAAAGAGGCGTAACGGAGCAAAGGCGTTGTAACCGCCGAGCTTTTCTACAAGCGTTGGGTGCCGCCGCGGTAACGGCGGCTGTGCCGGAGAGACGTTCAGTTGCGAAGCGTCCCAATGTCCTGTTTTTGTATACGGATGACCAGACATTTGATTCTATTCATGCGTTGGGGAATAACGAGATCCAAACGCCGAACATGGATCGTTTGGTGGCGCGGGGAACGGCGTTTCGGAATTGTTATAACCCAGGTGGGTGGCATGGTGCGATTTGTGTGGCGAGTCGGACAATGCTCAATACGGGGCTGTTTCTGTGGGAGGCAATGCCGCTGGAGAAGGAGCCCAGACAGTTGGCGATGCAGCCGCTATGGGGGAATGTGTGGAGGGCACAGGGATATCTGACGTATCTTACGGGCAAGTGGCATGTGAATGTGCCGCCGAAACTGTGTTTCGAAAAGGTTGAACATGTACGTCCCGGAATGCCGAAGAGTGTAGAATCGGCTTATTTGCGCCCCAAACCGGATGGCTCTGACACGTGGAGCCCCTATGACAAAAGCCTCGGCGGGCACTGGGAAGGGGGGACGCATTGGGCTGAAGTGGGCGCCAATGATGCGATTGCATTTCTGAAAGAGGCACCGCGGGATCGACCGTTCTTTGCGTATGTGGCATTTAATGCTCCGCATGATCCTCGGCAGGCGCCAAAGGAATATGTGGATTTGTATCCGCCGGAAAAGATCGCGTTGCCGAAGAACTTTGTGCCAGAATTCCCAGCGGCCAAAACGATGGGGGCACCGGCCACGTTACGGGATGAACGATTGGCTCCTACGCCGCGTACGCCTCATGCTGTTCAGGTTCACCGGGCGGAATATTACGCGTTGATTTCCTATCTGGATGCACAAATCGGACGGATTCTTGATGCACTCAGAGCGGAAGGATTGGAGGAGAACACACTGGTGGTGTTGGCGGGAGATAATGGGTTGTCCGTAGGGCATCATGGTTTAATGGGTAAACAGAACATGTTTGAGCCATCCATGAAGGTGCCGATGGTTCTTGCTGGGCCGGGGATCCCGAAGGGTGAACAGCGCAGCGCACTAGTTTATCTTCAGGATCTCCGCCCCACGCTGTTTGCATTGGCAGGGCTCCAGGAGGATGCCCGAGTCAACGCGTTCCGCTCGTTTGACGCACTGTTGAAGCCGGGAACGGGCGAAACGATACCGTTTCGCCGGGAAGTGTATGGCGCCTATATGCGCAAACAGCGGATGCTGCGGCGAGGGCCGTGGAAAATTACCTGGTTCTTCGGAGGTAGAGGGAAGCCGGGGATTTGGGGGCTTTACAATGTGGTGGAAGATCCGGATGAATGCCGGAACCTTGCGAATGATCCCGCTCAGCAGCAGCGCGTACAGGTACTGAAACAGGCCTTGTTGGATGAGATGCGGCGGGTTCATGATCCGCTGAAGTTGGATGCGTAAGTACGCGTTAGAGATGCATACATAAAAACCCCGTTGCAGAGAGGGGGGAAACGGACTATAATAGTAGTGAATGTTGGGGAATGGCGTTCCGTTCCCCGGCAGTTTGGAAAGGATTATTCGTATGCATACGATGAATGTGGCGCGTTTGGGCGCATTGGCTGTTTTGACGGCATCGATGACGGTTTTCTCCGTGGGCTGTTGTGGCTTGGCGGAGTGTAAGCAACAGAAGGAGATGAAGCACGTGGACAATGCGGAGTTTTATAAGGACGGCAAATTTGATGCCGCCAAGGCAAAGGATGCCTATCTCTCGATGATCAAAAAGTTAGGCGCACCGGTCTATAAGCGCTATCTGGATGATCCGGATTTTCTGTGGGCAGTAGACTTTAACCAGGGACAATTCGCGTCGTTTGGTATGGGAGGGCTTTTCTGGGTCAACAACCGAGACAAACAGTATTTTGCTCATGAGATCTTCCTGCTCCCCGGGCAATCCATTGCGGAACATCGCCATTTGCCGACGGTGGATGCCAAAGGGCCGCTGCAATGCAAGCATGAGAGCTGGCAAGTGCGTTATGGCTCGGTTTACGGCTTCAGTGAAGTGGGTGAGCCGAACCTCGACAAGTATCCGGAGGCTAAAGCCATGCTGGCTGAATGCCAGAAGCCGCACATGAACTGCGTACATGTTGAAAAGTGGGAAGCCGATGGCCAGGTGCATCCGCTCCCGAAAGATGAAACATGGCATTTTATGATGGGCGGCCCCAATGGCGCTATTGTCTCTGAGTACGCCACGTATCATGATGGGAATGGGCTGCGTTTCAGCTGCCCAAATGTGAAGTTCTGATGTTCAGGGGCAGGCTGGCGGTATCGTCCGGCCTGCCCGGTTCTTTTGGTAGACGAAAGGCGGAGTACAAATGAAGTATTTGCATACGGGTATGATTGTTGGCGAAAAGCTTCCGGAGATGGTTTTCGTTGAACCGCTCAAGGTTTGGATTACGGATGCTTCCAAAGATAAGTATGCCATTGAGTTTCTCTATTTTGAGGTTGATTCGCCTATGGCGGCGGCCATTCAGGAGCAGCCGCATGTAGCGTATGAGGTTGAGAATATCGATGAAGCCATTGCCGGGAAATCGGTGTTGTGGCAGAAGATGGATATCGGCAACGCCTACATCGCGTTTGTCTATGACAATGACACGGTGGTCGAGTTTTATCAGACCAAGTAAAAGAGGCTGTGGGCATGAGAGGCGGTCAGCCTCTCGTGCCCTGGCGTGTGAAGTAAAAGGAGTGTTGTTATGCCGATGAAAAAGTTTCTCAATGACCCCGCGAATTTGACGATTGAAATGCTTGAGGGGTTGGCGTTGGCGTATTCTGATAAGGTAAAAGTGGTGAATGAGCGCATTGTCGTGCGTACGCATCCCAAAGCGCAGGACAAGGTGGCGTTGGTTTGTTTCGGCGGCACGGGACATGAGCCTGCGATGCATGGTTTCGTTGGTGAAGGCATGGCGGATGCGGCGGTGGCAGGAGACGTCTTTGCTGCCCCTGGCGGCCCGAAGGTTTTTGAGGCACTTGAAATGTTTGCCCGGCCGGCCGGCGTGATCCTGCTGACGCTTAATCACAACGGGGATCGAATGGCCGCCCGTAAAGCCTTGCGCTTGGCGGAAAAGGCGGGTCTCAACGTGAAGGAAATCGTGGTGCAGGAAGATATCGCTCCTGGGATTGACGCAGATCCGGAGGATCGCCGCGGTTTAGGCGGATGCATCCCGCTGATGAAGGTGATGGGGGCAGCGTGTGAGCAGGGTAAGACGATTGACGAAGTGTTGGAAATCGGAAAAGCTTTCCATGCGCATCTGGCAACGCTTTCCGTGGCTCTCAAGGTGGCGACGCATCCGCAGAATGGAGCGGAAATTGGCGCACTGGCCGATGATGAGATGGAAATCGGTATGGGGCAGCATGGTGAGGGCGGCGGCGGCATTATGAAGGTGCAGAGCGCGGACGCTACGGCGAAAATTATGGTTGAAAAACTAATTGACGCTACAAAACTTCAGCAAGGCGATCGCGCCATCCTTATCATCAATGGTTCCGGCGCTACAACAACAATGGAAATGCTGATCTGTTACCGCGCGGCGGCCAAAGTGCTTGCGGGGCGCGGAATTACGTTGATGAACGGTATTGCAGATGAGCTGCTCACGGTTCAGGAGATGGCAGGTTTTCAGATGATTTTGGCGAAGGTCTGCCCAACCTGTGAGGCGCTTCTCAAGGCCAAAGCCAACACGCCGTATTGGACGTGTAACGGCTAACAATTTGTATCTGGAGCCGAGACTGGCTGTTTGGTCTCGGCTCTCACATGTTCGTACAGAACGTGCACAAAAGGATCGTTCATGACATTAGAACAATTTAAAACGATTTGGTGTAAGGCTCAGGAAGCGATTAATGCCGGAGAGAAACACTTTTCCGAATTGGATGCTGCGACCGGCGGCGATGGTGACCATGGAACGGCAATTGTAGCGGCGCTTAAAGCGATTGTCCATGCGCAGGGTGATGACTTCAAGCAATACATTGAAGATATGGCCGAGAAGTTGGAAACGGAGGCTTCTGGTTCCACATCCTCGCTTTACGGTGCATGGTGTGAAGGCATGGCCAATGCTGTCGATGCGGGGAAAACCGAGCTGAATGCTGATGAATTGGCGGCTATGTTTGAGGGAGGCTTTGAAGAAGTTTGTGCCATCACGCGGGCACGTAAAGGTGATAAGACGATGATGGACGCGCTTCAGCCTGCCACAGAAGCGTTGATTGCCGCCAAGGCTCAAGGTGAGCAAGCGATGTTTGCCGCCGCCGCCGCCGCCGCGAAAGCGGGTTCGGAGGCTACTGCGCAAATGCAGGCTAAGTTTGGCCGAGCCAAGAATCTGGGAGAACGCTCAATTGGTGCAATTGATGCGGGCTCCGCTTCGATGGCTGTTATTTTCTCCGCGTTTGCCTGAACGTAAATGTCGGTTTTGTAAAAACGTATACGTATAATAAGGATTTTAGTTATGCCGGATATGGAGAATTTCAAAGAAGCTTCCGCATTTGGAGTCGGGACGCCTCAGAAGACGGTTGGGTTTCCACTTAAAGGGTGCGGAAATCTGGACTGGGGAATGAAGAACCGTTTGGCGCGGATTTTCAATCCTAAGGATGGCAAGGCACTGATGCTGGCGTGTGATCATGGGTTTATCATGGGGCCGACAGGTGGGGTCGAACGGATTGACCTCTCGATTGTGCCGTTGTTGAAATATGCCGATTGCTTGATGTGCACACGCGGGATTTTACGGGCGGTTATTCCGCCGACGTCAACGGTTCCGGTTTGCTTGCGTTCGGATGCCGGGACGTCAATTCTCACTAACTTGAATGACAATGTGGTGATTTCTGCTGAAGACGCTATTCGGACGAATGCTGCTGCCATGGCCGTGATGGTGGCGGTTGGGGATCCTTTGACGGAAGCGAAGACAATGGCTAATTTGTACCACACGGTGGATATTGGTCAGAAGTATGGCATTCCCGTAATGGGCGTAACGGCTGTTGGCAAACAGATGACGCGAGATGCGAAATACTTCCGATTGGCGACGCGGATGTGCGCTGAAAATGGCGCCAATGTGGTGAAGACCTATTACACGGAAGGGTTTGAAACCGTGACGTCTTCATGCCCGGTGCCGATCGTGATTGCTGGAGGTAAGAAAGTGCCGGAGCGTGATGCGCTGGAGCTGGCTTATCGAGCCATCAGTGAAGGTGCGGCTGGCGTGGATATGGGGCGTAATGTCTTCCAGTCGGAACATCCGGCGGCGATGATTCGTGCGGTGAGCGCGGTGATCCACAAGGGACTTAAGCCGGAAGAGGCGTACACCATGTATCAAGATCTTTCCAAGTAATTGCGAAAGAGGTTTTGAGTGAAACGCACGTTCGGGGAACCGAAGGTGCGTTTCTTTTTTCTTTGTCGTTTGTGTAGGGATTGGAACCGGCGGGGTAAATCGCTGTGGTGTTATTAGGCGGTGGGTGGGTTCACAGATAAGAAAGGAATGATGAGCGGAACGTTTGATGGCAGGGTTGACGAGGAGGTATCCGCCATCGTTCGTATGGGTGAAGTAGCGCGTTATGTGATAGGGTGGATTTGGGTGGTTTTATTGTGTGTAATGGTGTGTTTTGAATGTATGGTTTGCGGGGTTTCGGCGAGGGGTTTGAGTTGTGCGGGGAGGCGGCTATGAAGTTTGAGTGGAAGTGCGGGTGCATGGGTAGTCTTTATGTGTGATGTTTTTTGTGTGGGGTATATTGGATACGGTTGGTGGGTTGCTTGACGAGTTGTGGGGCGATTCGCTATCATGCGGGCGGAGA
>CALBHX010000118.1 GCA_937892925.1 uncultured Lentisphaeraceae bacterium | reverse complement strand
AATTAACCGAGAGCGGCCGTCCATTAATGAGTACAAGGATGACGGGCTTTCCCGTCGCATGAAGTGCCTTCAGTAAATCATTTTGGCGTCCGGGAAGCTCTAGTGACGTGCGACTTTTGTTTTCACCGCATGTACGTTGATTGCCACCCATCACGGCGATGACTACATCTGCTTGATGGGCATTCGCTACGGCTTCATCAATGGCCGCTTGTTCCGTGGTTTCAAGGGGGTAATCCATGATTTCGGAATCTGGGAAGTGGTGATCGACCGTCTCACATCCCTTAGCGTAAAGAACCTTTACTTGTTCTCCTACTCGGGCTCGAATTCCATCGAGTACGGTTGTTACTGGTACGGCAAGCGGACCGTAGTGTGTGCGGGCATAATCCTGTTCCATTGCGTTGGGGCCGCAAACAGCGATGGTTTTGATCTTCGATAAGTCGAGAGGAAGAGTGTTGCGGTGATTTTTTAATAAAACCAACGATTCTCGGGCGGCACGAAGTGAGATGGCTAGATGTTCTGGCGCTTCCACAATCTTGTCGGCGGCGGCTAGATCACGAATGTATGGATCATCAAACAGGCCAACCATAAACTTGACACGCAAGATGTCGCGTACGCGTTCATCAATGATGGTTTCTGGGATAGCCCCTTCGCGTACCAGTTCTCGTAATGGTTTTACATATGAATCGGGAGAACTGAAGTTGCAGCGGACGTTCAGTCCTGCAAGAACAGATTGCCTGACGGATTCCTTCATATTTTCAGCTGTACGGTGTTTACTATGCAAATATTCTACCGCGTCGGAATCGGAGACTACGTATCCGCGGAATCCGAAGTCATTTCTCAATCGTTCCATCAACCAATAGTAGGAGGACTCAAGCGGCTCTCCGTCATAGTCGGCGTAGGTGCTCATCATACCGAGAATACCGGCTTCACGAATTACACGGGAAAAAGGATAAACGTGTAACTCTTCCATCTCGCGTGGCGGCATTTGTGGATCTACGCGCGCCATTGCCTCACGTGCCCCCTTGTTGTTACTGTAGGCCAGATAATGTTTAGCAGTGGCAGCAACTTGATGGTTTTCCTGTAATCCTTTCGTCATTTCAATTCCTAATTCGGCCACCAAGAAAGGCGATTCGCCGTATACTTCTTCGTAGCGCCCCCAGCGCTGATCACGCCCTACATCGAGAATGGGGGCATAGACGTTCGTATATCCTAACGCACGCGCTTCACGTCCAGTAATACGCCCAACTTCACGTACGAGTGTTCGATTCCATGTGTGTCCAAGCCCAAGTTGGGTAGGGAAACAGGTGGCGCGATACGCTTCTACGCCGCGGATACCTTCGTTAGTCATATCCGCTGGGATGCCCAACCGGGTTTCTTCCACAAAGAAACGCTGAACTTCGTTGATTGCCCATGCGTGGCGGCTAGCCGGCCATACGTTTGGGTTGGTGCTCGGTGGAAGCCCCCATTGGACGAATCCATTCAGGTGTTCATCGATGGCACCGATTCCATCTTTCCAGAGCTTTTTCTTCCATCCAGCGTTCGGAAGATCATCAGCAAGAACACGCCTGTAACCATAGAGGGTAACCATCTGACAGGTTTTTTCTTCCATCGTCATTTGCTGGAGCAGATTCTCTATACGAGCTTCAACTGGAGCTGAAGGATCTTCATAAACATCTTTTTTCCCATTCTTGTTGAAGTCAATCCATCCCTCATGATAGATTGTTCCGGATGGGGTATAGGTGGTCAACTGTAGGGAAGGTCGCGTTTCTGCATGGATAATCGTAGAGATGGTTATAAGTAAAAAAAACGGAAGAGCTTTCATTGGGAATCCTTTGGCCAAATGGTAGGATGCTAATGACAAGGAAGCAAATATCATACAATTGCCGCAACGCACGTCAACGCACAATATGGGGTTAGTATGCCATAAGTTTACACTTCTGTCTGTGAAATGGTTTGGGCAGTAGATATCTGTGTACGAGTGTAGTCAGGGAGGAGGTGTGGTGTTTTTGGTGTTATAGGGGGATTTGAGCGATAAAGAGCGCGGAGCAAATACGTATTAAATCTATTTTGACCTGCCCTTTAACCCGTTTTGACCTAAATGGAACCTTGCTCGGGGTGAGGGTATGTGGTTTTTATACATTTTGTGTTTCTGGAATTTTGAATAAAGGGGGCGATTATGTGAGAGGAAAGAAGGGAAGGGAGGAGTTTTAAGGAAGACGAAGTTATACGATAAAAGAGGAATTCCTATGCTTAGATGATGGAAGTCTACGGCCGATTGGGATGTTTAACCATGCCTCTGTGGTGTTGATAGTTATACCGAATATGCAGCATAGAATCTTGTGTGAAAGAGCTCAAAGATTCTGGCAAAGTGGCTGTTTGGCGTTCTTGGATTCTACATTGGCTTACTACTTCCATTACCAGCACGTTAGATTTGCCTTGAAGTATAACAGCGAACTATAGTGGTAGGCAAAATAGGAGGATTGAGATTCCCTTACAGGTCTCTTTTTGTTGGGATAGACAGTTTATGGGATTAGTTTTTGGAATGAATTGTGTGGATATGTCCAATGTGGATTGCGTGGTAGTGTAGCGAACGATTGGACTGTGTGATCGGACAGGACGGAGTGTTTTATGCTAGATTATCACGATGAACTTTGAGATACGTTTGACTGAGGCGTTAGCGCGGTTGCGGCAAGGCGGAAACCTGCGGATGTTGCCGCAGGTTCCCGA
The DNA here is from genome assembly GCA_937892925.1 of uncultured Lentisphaeraceae bacterium. GTDB lineage: Bacteria > Verrucomicrobiota > Kiritimatiellia > RFP12 > DVOR01 > Spyradenecus. The sequence continues at coordinate 13,187 of CALBHX010000118.1, read as the reverse complement.
TAGCGTTATCAATCTTTCCAGTAATGATTACTTGGGGCTTTTGACGGACGAGGCTTTGTTGGATGCGTTTTATGCGCAACTTCCGCGGGCATCGCGACGGTTGAGTGCGGCGAGTTCTCGGTTGTTGACGGGGAATGTGCCAGAGGCGATTGCTTTTGAGGATGCTTTGTGCCAGGCATATGGGAGTGAAGCGGCTTTAGTTTTTGACTCTGGTTATCATGCGAATACGGGGATTTTACCGGCATTAGTGGGGAAGAAGAGTCTGGTACTAGCGGATAAATTGTGCCATGCGAGTATGATTGATGGTATTCGAGCCTCCGGGTGTACATTTTATCGTTATCGGCATAACGATTTGGGACATGCACGGACGTTATTGGAGCGTTATGCCTCCATATACGATGAGGTGTTCATCATGACGGAAAGTGTTTTTTCCATGGATGGTGATCGGGTAGATATTCCGCAGTTGGTGGCATTGAAACGGGCATTTCCTAATGTTGTGCTCTATTTGGATGAGGCGCATGGCGTGGGTGTTTTTGGGGAGACGGGGTTGGGCTGTGCGCATGCAACCGGGTTACATCAAGAGATTGATTTATTGGTTGGGACGTTGGGTAAAGCGTGGAGTTCTATGGGAGCCTATCTTATCTGTTCTCAAGTGGTGCGCAATACGCTAATTAATCGAATGCGCCCGTTTATTTTTACGACAGCTTTACCTCCGATCAATTTGGCGTGGTCGCGTTTTGTTTTGGAGGCTTTGCCGAGTTTGCAGGCGCGTCGTGAACGGCTTCTTGTCATGGGGGAACGTTTAGCAGAGACAATTCGTCAACAGGGAACAGTATGTGTGAGTGCCTCGCAGATTGTGCCTTATGTGATAGGGGAAAATATTAAGGCGATGGCGTTGGCAAAACGTTTTCGAGAGGCCGGGTTTTATGTATTGCCTATCCGTCCGCCTACGGTACCTGAAGGAACCGCCCGATTGCGGTTTTCACTGACAGCGACCGTCCCCGATGTTGCTTTCGAGCGGCTTTTGGAGCTTGTTCAGGCATGATTGATGGTGTGGATAAGGTCTCCGGGACGGTTGAGAGTGTGGTCTTTCGTAATGAGGAGACAGGATATACCGTACTTTCTGTTCGCCCTGTGGCAGAGGGTGAACGTGATGCGCGGCGGATAACAGTAGTGGGAAAGTGTGCAACGGTTTGGTCTGGGGAAGAGATCTCCGCAGAGGGGCGGTGGATGGAGGATGCACGATTCGGACATCAATTTCGTGCAGAGATATTGACGTGTATTGCACCGACTTCTACGGAGGGGATTAAACGCTTTCTTTCCAGTGGTATGATTCGTGGTATTGGGCCTAAGCTGGCGGAGGCTATCGTGGCGCGTTTTGGTACAGATACGATTCATATTTTGGATACGCGGCCGGATCGTCTGCGGGAAGTGCCAAAAGTCGGAGCAAAGAAATGTGCGGAAATTCGACGTTCGTGGAGTGAGCAACGACAGAGCCATGATACGATGATTTATCTACAATCACAAGGGATTGGAACGGGACAGGCTGCTCGAATTTGGCGACGTTATGGGCCGGATGCCATTGCCATCGTTCGGCAAAATCCTTATCGATTGGCGGAGGATGTGCGTGGTATTGGTTTTTTGACGGCAGACCAGATTGCGCTTCGAATGGGGGTTGCGAAAGATTCTGAGGCGCGTGCTGAGGCGGGGTTGCTTCATTGCCTGAAAACGGCGGCGGATGAATCTGGAAATATTTTTCTCTGGGAGTCAGAGCTGCTTTTAATGGCCAATGATATGTTAAACATTCCGGTAGAACGTTTGAAGTCGGCGTTGGAGGCCGATATTTTGCGTCAAGTTGTGGTGCAGGAGGAGAATCGGGTTTATCTTTCGGTAAATTATAGGGATGAGGTGGCGATTGCTTGTCGGGTGAAAACGCTTTTGCGAACACCCGTAACCTTTCGACCGATTTTTGCGGATAAGGCGGTTGAATGGGCAGAACAGAAGATGGGGTTGACGTTGGCTTCGGCACAGTGGAAGGCTTTGGTTCTCGCGATCAGCGAAAAAGTAACGGTGATTACGGGTGGCCCAGGCGTTGGGAAAACAACCATCATCAGAGCTCTTGGCGAGATTTTTTCGGCGCGAAAATTGCGACTGTTTCTTGCCGCGCCAACGGGACGGGCGGCCAAACGAATGACGGAATCAACAGGCTTTTCGGCGACGACGTTACATCGACTACTGAAGTTTCAGCCGCAGACGGGGGAATTCTTTTATGGGGTTAATAATTCGATCCCTGGCGATGTGTTTGTGGTGGATGAATGTTCCATGTTAGATGCATCGCTGGCACGGAAATTTCTGGAAGCTTTGCCGGATACTGCGGTATTGATTCTGGTGGGTGATACGGATCAATTACCCAGTGTTGGCGCAGGGAATGTATTGGGGGATTTGATTGCATCTGGGGTGGTGCCTTATGCTCGTTTGACAACCATTTTTCGTCAAAATACATCGGGTTACATTGTACGAAATGCACATCGAGTTAATGATGGCGAGACGTTTGAATTGCCGGCACCAGGGCAAGAGAGTGATTTTTATTTTATGGAAGCCTCTGATCCGCAGAAGATTCAGGACATGATGCTTCGAATGTTGATTGGACGTATCCCGGCGAAGTTCGGGTTCGATCCGTTGTATGAGGTACAGGTTCTTACGCCCATGCGCAGGGGAGAGCTTGGAACAGACCGCCTGAATGAACGGATTCAGCAGGTAATCAATCCGAGTGGCGAGGCAATTTATCGGGGAGCGATGGCTTTCCGGGTACGAGATCGGGTGATGCAGATATGTAACGACTATGACAAAGAGGTGTTCAATGGCGACATTGGATTTATTTGTTCCGTAGATTCTGGAGCACGTTCTTTAACCGTTGACTTTGATGGACACGTGGTAACTTACAAGCAGGATGAATTGGATGAACTCGTGCTTGCGTATGCCACGAGCATTCACAAGTCGCAAGGGAGCGAATATCCTGCTGTTATTATTCTACTTCACACTCAGCATTTTAAACTATTGCGGAAGAATTTGCTCTACACTGCCATCACACGTGGGAAAAAGTTGGTGATTGTGATTGGTTCCTCAAAGGCGCTATGGATTACGTTGCACGCTGAAGCAGTAGAGCGGAGACAGACTACACTTGCCAAACGATTATCTATCGCGTTACAAGATTCCTCGCCGTCTACTTTTTAAGGTGAAAAAGTCCATGCGGAGGGGGCCTTTGTCGCTTGGACGCTCTGGCACGCATCGTTTCTTGTGCATATTTTACGAGCGATATCGGTACGAAAATTTTAAAATTTTCTGTGGATTATCGGGGTAATCTAGCCTTCTCGAACGTGAAGCAATGATGCTCTATGTCCAGAAACATTTTGTACGAGAAAAAGAGGACCTGATGGGAGAAGTGTGAAAGTGTGGAATGCTTGTCACGGCTTTGGAATATTTTGCCAGCTGTAGAGGGGGAAGAAAATGGATCGACTCTTGACCATACTTGAATTGCCGGTACAACGTTCAAAAAATCTGCAAGAAGTGTGTGAAAACCTAACTGCATTGACGTTGGAACGTGCCGTATATACATTTCGAATGGGGTAGTTTGAGCAGGAGTGATATCTTAGCTGCAGTTTCGCTATGGTGGGAAGCTTGCTATGGTGAGGAGTTAGTTTTTTTGCAAAACGCACTTGAAACTCTACAGTAACAAACAAAATACCAGAATAAAAGACGTGTTGCCAGTTGAGGTTGATTTGTACTGAGGAGGTAGAGGAAGAGGCGATGAAGTACGTTTAACCCGTCCCGATTTTGAAATGGAATTACTTAGGGTAATCTTGCTTTAATTTTGCCTACTTTCGTCAGATGTATGCGTCTGGACATTTTCAGAATACGTATGCAATAAGATGAGCCCTCTCGTTATTTTTGTGTTGAATACGTGACAGTGGCTTAGACAATCTGTCAAAATGGGCACACATATCAGTGGCTTGTGTTATACTGTCCCGGTTGTCTCATTTCGTTTAAGGAGCGTACATGGCCAAATATACTTATCTCGTTTCTGTCATCACGCCGGACAAGGTGGGGTTGACACGCGACATTGCGCAGACTGTTGTGGATCTGAAAGGTTATATTTCCGATATGCGGCAGACTATTGTCAGCGGTTTCTTTTCGCTCGTTTTTGTGACAGAGCATCAAGAAGATGTTGGGTCTAAATTACATGATGCGTTGCGCTCGATACTCCCTGATGGGGCAGTTTTGTCTATTATGCCTAATCCGGATCGGGTACGTAAGGCACATCCTGTTATTGGATCGCGTTATGTGGCCATCGCTTCCGGAGAGGATCGCCCCGGAATAATGTTGGCGATTGCTGCTTTCATGGCTTCACACAACATTAACATTGAAGACTGGTCTACGCTTTTTGATGGTGCACATGTGACGCATCTGGCGTATGTGACCTTTCGGGCGCCTTGTACGGATCTTAAGGCCACGCAGAGCGCATTTCGGAAAGTAATGGCTGAGTATGGGTTTACTGCACAGCTCTGTCATGAAGATATTTTCCGCGCAACGGGTGAGGTCGCCCCCATTAAATCGATTACTCAGGAGTAACTTGCTATGCTTAATAATCAGGCTGTTCTTGCAACCCTGCGCATGGTTAATGAGGAAAATCTCGATGTGCGTACATGCACTATGGGTATCAATCTTTGCCGTTGTGCGAATCCAGATCCAAAGGCTATGGTAAATGCGGTGTATGATCGCATTATGACTGTAGCTAAAAACTTGGTGCAAACGTGTAATGAGGCATCTACGCTTTTTGGCGTTAATGTAGTAAATAAACGTATTTCGATTTCCCCGGCTTCAATGTTGCTGGAGGGGCATTCCGTGGATACTGCCGTGGAATTGTGCAAGGCACTTGACCGGGCGGCTATCGAGCTTGGGGTCGATCTGTTGGGCGGTTTTTCGGCGATTGTTCATAAGGGGATTACGCCTGGAGAACGGACGTTGATTGAGTCGCTTCCGCGTGCACTGGCCGAAACTTCGCATGTCTGCTCATCTATTAATGTTGGTACTACGCGTGCGGGCATTAACGTAGATGCCGTAAATCTTGTGGCACAGAAGATGTTGGAGATCTCGAAGGCGACGGAGTCGATTCACGGTTTTGGGTGCGCCAAGTTGGTGGTTTTTGCCAACATCACGGAAGATAATCCGTTTATGGCGGGTACCTTGTTAGGGCCAGGTGAACCGGATGTAGTAATCAATGCAGGTGTGTCAGGCCCTGGTGTGGTTAAATGTGCCATTGAAAAACTGGTGGCGGCAGATCCGTCCGTAACATTGGATGAGATTGCTGAGGAGATAAAGCATACGACTTACCGCGTAACTCGAACGGGTGAGCTTATTGGGCGCCATGTGGCTAAGAAGTTGGGCGTACCATTTGGTGTGTTGGATCTTTCATTGGCTCCTACGCCGAAAGTGGGCGACTCCGTCGGTGAGATTTATCAGGCTATGGGGATTAAAAAGATCGGATGTCCGGGTACGATTGCTGCGGTGATGATGTTGAATGATGCTGTCAAGAAAGGCGGAGCATTTGCGTCTTCTTCTGTCGGTGGGTTATCGGGTGCATTTATTCCACCTATGGAGGATCATACGTTGGAGTTGGCATTGACCAATGGTACGCTTTGTCTTGAGAAGTTGGAAGGGATGACAAGCGTTTGCTCTGTTGGGTTGGATATGATTATGCTGCCTGGCGACACATCTGCCACAACGCTGGCAGGTATCATTTTAGATGAATGTGCTATCGGCGTTTCGGCGCGTAAGACAACAGGCGTTCGTGTGATCCCTGTTCCAGGGGCAAAAGTCGGGGATTATTTTGACTTCGGCGGACTCTTTGGAGGCGGCACGGTGGTAGCTCCGCGTTGCCCGGATGGACAGGAAGCCTTTGTTGGTCATGGAGGGCATATTCCCGCTCCGATTCATTCGCTGATGAATTGAACAAGGCATTGTTTATGTGATTTGCCTGCCGCACCTAGCTACGGCAGGCATTTTTTATATACAGAGAGTCGCATCTAAACTGGAAAATGTATGGGAGGGTAAGTGCTGAGCATAGAGAACGAGGATGGCTTCTAACGCTTCATATGTTGGAAGCAGTGTAAAGCGTTATTCAGTCATCTTTAGAAGAATACGTCCTGAGGTTACAGGTTTATCAAAACGGATGGCGTAACGTTTAGGAGTACGTGCTTGCCAGACTTTTCCCATGGGTGTCCCTGTGATATTGGCTTTAACCAAATGCCATGGCGCAGACGTAACAACTTGAACACGAATTGTTTTTCCTTCAAAAGTAAAAGCCAGAATATTCCGTTTTTCTTGGGTACAGGTGCCCCATGTGGTCAGTGCAGATTCAAAAGACTGTGGTGTGTCGAAAATAACGCGATCTTCCAGTTCTAAAACAGGGGTAGGTCGGCGTTTCCATGTAAAAGTTCGTTGGAGACGTCTTAACCCAGTAGCGTTTGGGTAGGCGGCACTAAGGTCAAAAACGAGTTGATCTTCTTTCTCTGAAAATGTGACGGATTCAACACGCGCAGCGGCTTTGGTGCCAGTCGCTTGCAGTGTGTCAGCCGGCCGAGGAACAGGGTGTCCGAATGAGTTTAATAACTCACTTTCGTAACGGCGAGAAGAGAACGTGCGTGCGGTATATTCTTCACCACCGAGATCAGTAATGACGGGCACACCATCAAGAGCCAGGGTAAAAGTACCACAATCGTTGTGGTTGTGAGGCACTCCGTTGTGATTCCCCATGGCCATTAGAGTGAGCCGTGGTGTACGTTCGATGAGAATTTGTGCATCCGGGAACCATGTACGCTTAGGAAGAATGAAAGGGGCAATCTGTTGAGCGGATTGTTGGACAGCGGTAGGTGTGAAAAGAAATGATGCTGGAAAGTCTAGGCGCTTTTTCACGGAAATTTTTGTATTGACGGGGAAGCGCAGTCGTGCTCCAAGCCAAGCTGTCAGAGCCTCATCTGCGCCAACGTTCATACTGCAATCTGCAACAATGGGGAAGAGATTCCCCGTGAGGCGTGATAATGGTGTTGCCATTGCTGGTTTCCTCACTTCAGGCCATAACAGCCAATCTTCTTTGCCCCGTGTGGCTCGACGGACAGTTTCGCATAGTTGGGCAAAATGCCCAAAACCATATCCCCAATAGCCTACACCTTCGCCGGTCCACCCATCGGGTGTAAATCCTGTGAGAAACTTGCGGACACAAATTTCGGCGGAGGCCACAATCAATGCCCGATCCGCATCTGGCATCATTGGAATTGCTAAGGCTGCTCCTACTACACCGGCGTGACAAACAGGATTCCAATTTGCGTCAGATTTTGTCCACCAGTTGGTATAGTTCCCGGTATATGCCATTTCAAGGTAAGGTTCTAATACGAATTTGTAGACAGCTTTTACGCCTGCAGCAACTACGTTTTTTGGCAAGGCTGAGTTGAAACAAGCTAACCACTCTGCTAACTGCCAGGCGTAATTTGAAGAGGCAAGATCGATGGTGATTTGTTCACCCTTTATATTCTTTAACGCTCGATCATGTGCGGAAAGAACCCAAGTGGGATCTCGGCTTATTCCATGTTTACCTGCGATAGTCTCCGCAATCGCTGCAAGAAATTGTCCTTTTCCTTCTACGGCTTCAGCTATGCAAAGTGTCCATAGGCGATCCCACCGGCGTCCGTTAGCACGCTGGAATCGATAACGGTTACCGTTTTGAGAAAAATCATAAAACGCCTCTAGAGGGAAGGGGGGCATCTCCTGTCTTAAAATGCGTCGGGCATGTTCAAGAAGTTGTTCTGTATCGATTTCTCGTACTTTTATTAGGTTTTCCCAAGCTTTACGGTTTACGTAATTCGGAAGTAACCGTGCTCCATTTTGATGTAACTCTGGAAGGATTCTCTTTTGAGCTTTTTGCACGGCTTCCAGAGGGGAAGCGTGTATGTGAAAGGTAAATATGCAAAGGCTGAGACTGGAAAGCCAGAGCAAGGTAAATCGTGTCATAAGACATCCTCTTTTGAATATGGGCACTGTCTCGCGTACTTAAGAGTAGTAAAGCAAAGGATAATTATGACAACAAGAAAAAATCAAGGCACAATGTCGTCCGTCTACGATCGTATGCGTAATGCTCAGGTAAAGTTATAACTTATTGCTTGTGTACTGTCGATGTGTCGGTTGCATTATCTCGGTGAAAAATTAATTGAATTCCATTCCAGGCGTTATGGAAGAATACGTAGAATGCAGGGCCAAGGGCGGCGAAAGGGGCACCACAGGCAAAAGCTAAATAAGTGGTGTAGGAGGTATTTTTTTGACCCAACAATTGAGAACATTCACGTGTGTGGTTAGGCCATCCGATCAGGGCACCGAGAGCAAACAAAAAAATACATATGAGTAGATCCATGAATAGTACCCAAAATATGTCTGAACGGGGATATTCTGTCGCGTGGGCGGCGAGTGTTTCAGAGGCCGAGGCAGCAATAATGGCCACTAATGCCATCCAGGTGTAAAGTGTGGATGCTGTGAGTCGCTTACCGATTGAACGTGCACGCGCACCAAACACACGGCGCAGGATTACGGCTGCTAGGAGTGGAAGTAGCGTAACGAATCCTACGCGGCAACCAATCATGGGCATGACGCTCCAAGCCGAACGATGTAGGATGAGGGGTATGGCCATAGGCAACACGGCACTGATAATCACTGCTCCGAACAGAAAACCCATGGAAGCAAAGGTGATGCTTCCGCCTAATAGGTTCACAATAACCGGAGCTGCAGTAGCCGTTGGCGTGATGGCAGTAAAAAACGCGGCTTGTGCAAATCGTTCTGGAGCACCAAAGTATAATAAACTTCCCCAGAGGGCAAAGGCGGTACCGACATTGGCCACGAGAACTAGTCCATGGCGCCAACTGACGGCTCGCGGTGTGAGTTCCATCCGGAGAAAGACGATCGTTAGCATGTAAACTAGGAGCCAGGGCATCAGAGGCCTGAGTATGGCTAATTTTGGGCAAAACCACCCAAGAGCGAAGCAGCTGATTAACATGACTGTACGGAACATGACCTTATCTCCGAAACGGTGCGATACAATCATCGCTCTTAATGTTGTTCTTTATTTTTACGAAACCGAAAATAGAGTGCTAGATCCGTACCTACCAACGCCATGTCCAACCAGTATAGCCACAGGATATGCCGTGCTAGAAACCCGGCTGTTTCTGGTGGTGGATTGAGTACCTTGTGAAGAATACCGCAGGCGTATCCCAACAACACAATAGCCATAAATATTGGAGATTTCCCACGGACAAAGCGAGTACGTAACGACTTCACAATAGAAGCTGGCCAACTGCACCCGAAGGCAATTAACATGGCAGCTTCGAAGATCCAGCCTTGCATCGTGTTACTTCCGTACAGCATGCTCTGGGAAAGACGTTTTAGGCTTCTCTGAAGTGGCGGATGAAGGCTCCGCTTCGAGTGTTGCCAGTGACAGATCGGAAATCCCAACCATTCGACACGCATCAACAACACGCATAAATACGCCGTAAGATGCGGTTCTGTCGGCACGAATGATTACTGGTTGTCCTGGAAGGTAGTCGGCTACCTTTTTTAATAATTCGTCTAACTCCTCACCACGAAAGGTTCGCTGATTTACAGTAACCGAACCATCGCGTGCTACATTTAAAATAAGTTCACCCGGCAACCTGGTGGAACTCTGGCCGGATCGCGCGGAGGGTAATACCAGATCTACCTCATTTTCCCATTGCGAAAAGACTGACGATGTGATGAAAAAACATAGTAACAGGAAGACGATATCCATCATGGCCGTCATTTGAAACTGGGGAAGTATTCCCTGCCTTTTACGGAAGTTCATAACAAGTTATTCCTGAGCATGTTTACTGCTGATAATGGCTACTAACTCGGCACAGGCTCCTTCTAATTCCGACACCAACCGTCCAGCACGGCGTCGGAAATACGCGTAAAACGCCATGGATGGAATTGCAACCAGTAAACCAAAGATGGTGGTTACAATCGCTTTAGACACACCCTCGGCAAGCAGTGTTGGTTTCGCTGCAGCTACATTAGATGCTACGGCGCCGAAAGCCTGAAACATGCCTAATACCGTCCCCAGCAGCCCTACCATGGGGGCAAGCGTGGCGATGTCGAGTAACCATTGGGTTTGACCCTGAATTTGTTCGGCTTGACGGGAACCCTCACTCTCAGCTACTTTTGCGATCAGTTCTGCATTGGCGCGCGGCGCGTTACGAATGGCATCTAGTGTGGCCAATATCACCGAAGAAAGTGGTGAAGGTTTATCTTCACAAAGCCGTCGCGCTTCATTTGGGTCGTCCGCAACCAGATAGGTTGGCAAATCGCGGCGCAGGCGTCGTGGGGTCACTGTGTCTATACGTAGTGTCGCCAGAAAATAGAGACAAATAGAGACGCCGGCTACGCTCATAGCGAGTAATACCCACATTAACCAACCGCCGTATTCCCACGCTTGTGCCAATGTCATCTGCGCGTCAACATTTGCGAAAAAAGCTAGTAACATCATCGAGTCTCTTCCTTTCTGCAATGTTTATCCAGTATAACACACCACCATTTACCGCGCTGTGACGTTACTGTGACCTGCTTGTGTGAACCACTCACCGGAAACAAAATGTAGCCGCCTCAGCCTTACCTTGAACTCGGGGTGACTGCATATTCAATCCGCCCTGGGTTTAATGTGGGTATGTGCACCATCGGAATGTTTTTTAAGAAGTGTGCGTTATTTGAGTAACGCAGAAGTGTTGTTTGTTCTCCAGAATAATTATATGTGTTTGTAGAAGTCGAGTCGCCTTCGAGTTTTCCGTCATTTGAGGCGTTCTAAAATCTTTTTTGGGTGGAATTTCTGCGGTATGAAAATGAACCATTGAAGTTATGTTATACTGTAAGTGAATAAGGAAAGCGAGAGAGTATGTCGCAGTTGACTTTGGAGAATATTCGCCAAGCAGCAGAAGTGCTCCGTGCGGTGGCGCGTAAAACGGACTTGATTTATGCCCCTAAACTTTCTTCGAGTGCCGAGGTCTGGTTGAAAACCGAAAACCTTCAGGTGACTGGATCGTTTAAGGTGCGAGGTGCTTACTATAAGATTTCCAAATTGACGGATGAGGAATTGGCGCATGGGGTCATTGCCTGTAGTGCGGGGAATCATGCTCAGGGTGTGGCGTTAGGAGCACAGAAGCGTGGCGCGAAAGCTGTAATTTGTATGCCAGACATCGCGCCGATTGCTAAGGTTGAGGCCACTAAAAGTTATGGAGCAGAGGTACATTTGGTGCCGGGGTCATATGATGATGCAAGTACTTATGCTCAGGAATTGTGCAGAAAACGCAGGATGACATTTGTTCATCCATTTGACGACCCGGATGTGATTGCAGGACAGGGGACAATCGGGCTGGAGATTTTGGAGCAGTTGCCGGATGTGGATGCTGTGTTTGTGCCGGTGGGCGGCGGCGGGCTGATTTCCGGCGTGGCTTATGCCATCAAGCATTTGCGCCCGGAGTGTAAGATTTACGGTGTGCAGGCGGCAGAGGCTCCGAGTATGAAACGCTCGATTGAAGCACAGGATAAATTGACGCTTTCATCGGCAAATACGTTTGCCGATGGAATTGCCGTAAAGCATCCAGGAGATTTGACTTTTGAGCTGGTGAATCAGTACGTGGATGGTATTGTAACGGTATCGGAGGATGAAATCGCTGCCGCAATTCTGTTTTTGATTGAACAACGTAAGTTGGTTTGTGAAGGAGCCGGAGCTGTTTCTGTGGCGGCAATGATTTATGACAAGGTGCCGGAGCTGAAAGGAAAAAAAGTTTGTTGCTTGCTTTCAGGTGGGAATATCGATGTAAATATTTTAAGTCGTGTGATTTATCGCGGATTGTTGGCGAGTGGTCGGCGGGCGGAGATCCGGCTGACGCTTCCGGATAAACCGGGGCAGTTGGCCGCTGTTTCCGGGATCGTGTCCAAGTGCGGAGGGAATGTTGTTGGCGTGAATTATGGCCCTTCTGGGATGGATACGGCGCTCGCCTCGTGTGTGCTGAATTTGCAACTTGAGACGCGTGATTTTGAACAAATAGGTGAGATTCATGGAGCGCTCGAAGCTGCTGGATATCACCTATTACGTGCTTGAGTTTGTACAGCAGGTGAAATATCCATGCTGGAGATGGAGGAGGCAACTTTTCTATATGCGCCAGGGCGTGGTATCGCCGGTGCATCATTTCGGGTTGTACCTGGTGAAGTGGTTGGGGTGGTGGGTGGAAATGGTGCCGGAAAGAGTACGTTGTTGGGCTTGGCTGCTGCAGCCCTGGTGCCTCAGGTCGGGCAGGTGATGCTTGCTGTAACAGATCTAGGGGGACGAACAAAGCGATTTCGTACAGACGCGGGTATTGCGTATCGTCGCAGAGTGGGTTATTTGACGGAACAAGCTCCATTATATGAAGAAATGGGGGTGGCTCAGTATCTGCGGTTTCGGGCTAGGTTGCGGGGTGAGCGGTTTTTACGAATTCGCCGGCGAGTGAGGGAGGCGATGGAGCGTTGTGGACTAATAGAGGTTCGCCGTGAACGGATTGGTGCTTTATCATTTGGGTTTCGTCGACGAGTGGCGTTAGCGGAGGCTATTTTAACGATGCCATCGGTATTGGTGTTGGACGATCCGTTTTCTGGGGTGGATGCACAACTTCGAGCTGAATTGGCAACGGTGATTCGGGATGTATCTGGGCGGGCACATGTGTTGTTGAGTGGGCATGATCCATTGTTGCTTGCAGCCTGCTGTACACGTTTTCTTGTGGTAGAACATGGGCGGTTAATTGCGGATGAAGGATCAGCTGAGGTAGCGTTAACCGCCGTTTCAGGTGTACGAGAAGAGGGGTTAGTGATTAATGCCGGCTTCGATCAAGTTCCAAAAGGAGGTGAAATATGATCCTTTGGTTGTTGGTTCGAAGAGAGTTGATGCAATTGTTGCGTTCTGTACATGGATTAGGGCCACTACTTTTGGCGATGGCAATCGCAGGAGGAGGTTTGGTCTGGCTGTTGCAACGTGCGGAAGGTACGGTGGAAACGTTGCCAGCGCTATGGGGAGTGGCGGTGTCGGCGGGGTTGCCCTTTTT
>CALBHX010000117.1 GCA_937892925.1 uncultured Lentisphaeraceae bacterium | reverse complement strand
CCCTTCGTGTTGATGTCTAACCGCCCCGGTATCGCTAAGCCGTGGTATGATAAGTATTGCGCGGATGTTTCGCAATGATTTATACGTTTTGTATTGATGTTTAAGTGCCCTGACTTGGGGGGCTTTTTTATGTTGACCCATGCTGAAAGGGTAGGGTGAATTATTCTGAAAATGGTTTCAAGAGAACTCTTAAGAGTCAAAAGATCCTTTTGGAATAATGCTTGGGCAATACGTGTTTAACTCGCCCCGAGTTGATCTTCAATCCGCCCCGAGTTCAAGGTAAAGTTGGGGCGGATTTGTATTCAATCAATAAAGATGAGAAAAGAATCAAAGTGCGTAAGAATGGGTTCAGGAGAGGAAGGTTTGTGAAGGCTGGCATGGGGCTAGAGGGGGCTTGAGAAGTCGAAGGCTTGGGGGTATAGTCTGAGACAGTGTCTTCGGAGGCGGTGCGGGTGAAGGTGGTGGTTTGGTCGGTACTGGGGGTGAGGGTTGGGAAGAGGATTGCGAGGGGAGGGCGAAGGTGTTTGTTGCTTTTCTCCAGACAGTCGCAAGATTCTTGTAATGCACAAATGGATTAACGCAGAACATTAAGGTTATTTGTAACATTCGTCTTTTCCGATTCTTCCGTCTGGATTTAAATGTTAAATGAGAGTACGAAATAGGGCATAATGAGCGGGAATCAATGTATTTCCCGTAATGATAGCGGTAAGACGTGATCAATGAAGATTGCTTGAATTAGCTGTAATGATATGTTGTGATGAGGAGGGCATGTTCTTCGGATGGAGCGTGCGCGAGGAAGTTGTAGAAACAAGATAGAAAAGGCTAAGCCAATGGATTTGGCTCAGCCTTTCCCGTTTGTTATGGTGGTAAAGATTATTTTCCGGCTGCAACAATTGCAGCAAAAGAGTCAGCCTCTAACGCGGCGCCACCAATGAGGCCGCCGTCAATATCCGGTTTAGACATCAAATCGGCTGCGTTTGTAGGTTTCATGGAACCACCGTACTGAATCCGCACCTTGTCGGCCTGTTCCGGGTTCATCTTGGCGAGTGTGGCACGAATGAGGGCGTGAACCTCTTGTGCTTGTGTTGATGTGGCGGTTTTACCCGTCCCGATTGCCCAAACGGGCTCATAAGCGATTACAATTTTCTCAAATTCACTTTGGCATCCAGCCAGGTCTTGCGTTACTTGGCGAATTATGACTTCTTGCATTTTACCCTCTTCACGCTCTTGAAGCGTTTCGCCAACGCAGACAATGGGGGTGAGGCCTGCCGCTAAGGCTGTCTTCAGTTTTAGATTGACAGTTTCGTCTGTTTCTGCGAAATATTGGCGACGCTCAGAATGCCCGAGGATGACGTATTGTACGCCGAGATCTTTGAGCATGTCAGCAGAAATTTCTCCTGTATACGCTCCGGATGCTTTCCAGTGCATATTTTGTGCGCCGAGTCCGATTTTTGAACCCTTGAGCGCCTGTGCAACCGCGGGAATATCTACAAAAGGGACACAAACCACTACATCAACTCCGCAATTACCATCGTTCGTGGCTTTGCGCACGCCCTCAATGAGCCCGATGGACTCGGAAGGCGTCTTATTCATTTTCCAGTTTCCGGCAACGATTTTCGTGCGCATAGAGGAACCTTTTCCTTTCTGATGTTACAAACTATTTACGGGTTGCTTACCGATACACTCCTGTGGGCAATCTTCGCAATTACCGTCACAGGGTTCATCTTCACTACCTGTTGGTAAACCATTAAAGCACTTTTCAGAGATTTCCTCAACTGTGAGGGCTTGTGCTATGGAAAAGTCGGAAAAGTCCGTTCCCTCAGGGAAGGTAATCATGTAGAAGGCGTCATCTGATATTTCATCAAATTCTGTATACTCAAATCCGGAAGCCTGCACGATGTGCGAGGTGAGATGAAGCCGGGCATATAACTTCAAATCGACCGCGTCATCGTAGTTCAACATGTCTTTTAGGTCGATCCCTGAACAAGCGATTTGGTGTTCACTAACATAACGAAGGTCGAGAAGCTCATCTTCCTGATCGTCTAAACCAGGTTCCAGTGATGAAGTGGAGGCGTGTGTATTCATGGAATAAGGGGAGGCCGCCAGGTGTTAGGCGTGGTTAGGGAAGCAGTTGATAGTAAATAACCCGATCGGGTAATTCACCGTAGGCATCGCGCCAAACTAATGCGACTGCCCGAGCGGAAGAAAGCGGTTTGTGAGCAGAGAGCTCTCGGGCAGAATTGTAGGCAATAAAGTCTGCACGCAACATGTAAAGGAACAGCTGTTGACGATCACCAAAACATTCTTTTGCAATGGCCAACAACGTGGTCATGTCATTCTGCCCGAGTTTGTCGTTGGAGTTTTTCTTTTCGTTGTAGGCCATTAAACGGTCAGCGAAAGAAGCACCAGAAGAAGAGTCTTGTACAATAAACTCAAGGTTTTTGGGGCGATCGGGTGTTCCTTTCTTACCTGTGTACAGTGTTTGTTCTCGTGTCCAGTCTTTGGCATTGTTAAGATTTCCGCCTGACGTGGAGGGGAGAGGGAAGAGGTAGTCAGTGATGAATTCATCATATTTTGGCTCTGCAGACGCTGAGCCAAGGGGTGAACTCAATTGCAGATCTTTTAACATTTCCAAATCAGAATCAACCATGCCGTCGGCCACACGTTTGGCATTTTTTGCTGCAGAGAGACGTTGATAGGTGACATAGGCGGCTTGTTTGATGGATGGGGGGATGCCCAACATGGCTAATTGGCGAAGCCGTTGGCAGAGGACGTAGTCATCTTGCCCGGCAAAGACATTAACAATCCCCCGATGCTCTTCAGGGAAGTTATCACCGCCGAACCCTTTTAGCAGTGTTGCGAGTTTGACATACTTTGTATAGTCCATCGCGCCATCCTTGAGATCCGTTGCCGGAAGAGTCCGGAAGAAGGAGACTTTGGCTACGCGTTCATGATAACTGGCGAACGAATTTTGCAGATAAGCGCGTTGATTGGGGTGCCACTCACTGGTCGCAAACGGCACGGGGAGAAAGGCGATCTCCGAAGGTAAGAAAAGTTGCCCCGTGTCGTTATGGCCGTAACGGACGTCTTCCACCTTGAGCCCCCATTTAAAGGGAATGATGTCCTGATGTTTATTCTCATAGGCGGACTGTAATTCGGAGGCGCTGGTGTTACCGGAGGTAACTTCCCCGCCTGTTCCGGAGGCGAAAATCCAATGGGGCGAGGAGAAGTTGGCGCGAACGGCATGCGAACCCGAGAAATAGGAAGACGCGTCATCACTGGAACATCCCAGCATGGGAGACAGCCAGTTGTAACGTGGATCAATGGTATACCAGGTGCCTGCCTCATCAGAGAGCGATAAGTAGGAGGCTTTTCCTGCGGTAGCAACGGCAATTGTTTGTCCGTTAAGCTTGACTTCCTGATTGACATCACACTTTACGGAAAGTTTTGGCTTATCCGCTAGCTCCGCCTTTGCAGTATACCGCACGGTACCATCAGTTGTTGCTTGTTCTTCGATTTTCCATTTTAAGGAAAACGTGATGGTGATGGGGCGGGTGATTCGGAAATACTGTGCGTCTAAACGAGCCATGACGGCCTGGTCTACGCGTTTGTCTATCGACGTTGGATAATCGGAGCGCTGCCGTTTGGCACCATTACCCTGATCTGTCGGGCAGAGGTCAATAACAGCGCCATTTCCCTCTCCAGCTACACGGAAGAAAAAGTCAACCAGGCAGGTAATCGCAATTTCTTTTGGCTCGGTGGGCTGTGCCTTCAGGTCGTTACCAACGGTGAGGTCATCACCTTTTAGTTCAAGAGCGAGTGTTCCCGAGCTTTTAAGCGTAATGGATGGAGTTGAGCCGGAGCTCATAAAAATTTCACTTGCTCCGCCATCCATATTGAGTGTAGAACCACTGATGGATAAGCCTGCTGTAGTGACGGCGGAACTCATATCGACTTCTGTACCACCTACGGTAGTGGTCGCTGCGACACCAACAAATCCTTCAGGGGTAAAGGTGTAATTTTGATTGCTGGCCTGGGCTCCGGGGAAGTATCCGCGCAGGGCAATGGATTGTACGAAATTGGGCAATTCTAAGCGAAGCGTCTGACTACCTAAGGTGTCAGGGATATTTTCCAGGCGTTCAACGGGCTCATTCTTTCCATCTGGGTAAACGCCACGCTGAAAAATCGCGGAAACGGCGTCTTCTATCTTTTTAAGGGTTTCTCCTCCAGATTCCCATCCTTGAGCATCAAACCCCACTTCTGCAAGCATGGGAACATTTTCGACGGTAGGTTGGGCATTATTATAGAGGTCTGGCGTCGCACCCGTATCAAAAAGATCTGGCTCACTATTTTTGTCTATGTAATCAGAGAGCATCCGTACCAGATTGAATCCTGCGTCTCCAGAGGTGTTTAATGCAGAGTTGACTAACGAGGCAAGCTCTGAACCTGTACCAGTGGAGGCTTGTGAAATGGAAGATTCTTTTACTTCGTTACAGGAAATAACTGTTCCTGAAGAAGCCGAGGCTGCACGTGCGCCGTCTTCTTTTTTTCTTTCCACATTTGGCCAGAAACCATAAACCGAAAAGGGTGAATAGAACCCATCTCCTTTTGTCGCGACAGCTTCTTCCCAGGAAAGGGGTGCTTCGTTGCCAGAATCCATGGTCAAGGCCGTCGATGTTTTTGTTCGAGCCGCGAATTGTGCAACATCGGCATTAGAACAAAAGATGGGCAAGTCGATTTCACTGGCGTTAATGTCTGTTGCAGGTTGTAACAGGTCATAACGTTCATTGATTTGGGAAGAGGTCTTCCCGAATGCCAGCTCACTACCTGTCAGCCCGAGTCCGCGATAGGCGGAAGCAGAACCGATTGCATTGATGTCCAAAGAATCAGACAAATTGACGACCGCCCATGCCATACGTCCGATGATGGTCGTATCGGTATTTACACCTGTAACGGCAGACCCATTGATTCGAATATCTTGGTGTGGAATATTGGCAACAATGGGTTTCCATCCTGCAGACCAATCGATATAATAACGGTTCCCGAGGCCATTGTGTCCACTACCGTCTCGATTATAGGCGGGCTGTTGTCGTTCAAGTGTTTCATAAACGGCGGAGGCGATGTACGGGGGGACATGCCGCATCATGGCATCATCTAGTAAGTATGCGATAGGTTCATCGGATGCACTGTGCGAAGTCGTGGCATCGCGGGTGTCGTTATTGCGTGATGAAATGAGCCGCCCGTACCGATCCCCAGAAGGATATTTGAATGGGGCGAGCGCTTCAACCGTTCGTGTAGAAACATCATTTCGGTCAAAAGTGCCGGCCTGTTGCCGTTGTGCTGTGAGGGCATATTCGGTAGTCGCACGGGCATCGGCAAAGGCTGTTGTGAGCAACTCGCGCGCTAATAAGTTCCTTCGATAAGCCGCTGCGGCAGAACGTTCTGTACGCATTGAAATGGAAAAGGCGACGGCACTGATCATGAGGAAACTGAGTAACCCCAAGACAATTAAAAGGGCGGAACCTCGTTTTTGAGAGACAACGCAACGCATAACGAATTCTCCGGGTTCAACGGTTTAAGGGTTCAAGTGCACGATGCCGCCCAATAATTGGGACGATGATCTCGTAATCATCCTCACTGGAAACGTTCATGTTCACTTTTTTTACTCGGATGTAATAGGGGTTACCCCATGGATCGCACAGAACATTCCTGCGAATGGCGCGTTCATTTGCATTGAAATAGACGGTATTCCCATTTTTTTCGGAAGGTTTGGTTAGCAAACGTGTCAACTCAGCCGTAGCAGCTTTTGTCCCCTCAGTCAATCCGAGATCGCCCATAGGATCTCCGCCGTCTTCCGACTCCGCAGTATCAAGAGAAGTCATACAATAAAGCAGATCGGAAG
>CALBHX010000116.1 GCA_937892925.1 uncultured Lentisphaeraceae bacterium | reverse complement strand
ATCGACACTCACCCAATCCAAAGAATCGGGAGGACAGACATCCAGCGACTTCACCTCAAGCGGCGTACCGTCCCGCCGCGCGTAGGGCTTGCTCCCCGCCGCCGGAGTTTCGGGCACCGTGCCGGGCGCCGGATACGGGACTTCGATGGCCTTGAAGGTAAAGTACAGCGGTTCCTCGCCCTCGGCCGCGCGCGACGAGGCGTAGGCGTATGTGAGGTTGATCGCCAACATGCCTTGCAGAAGGCGATAGCTGTTATCCGGCAACGCGATGTCAAGCTTGTCGAGCGTCTTGTAGGCTGTCACGGTCTCGGAATAGTCGCTGAAGTAGCCGTCGCGCGTCGGATTCGTGAGATCCTGTGGGTTGTCAGGCTCGATATAACTGTAGCAGCGGATGCGGTACTGGTAGGTCTTGCCGGACTCGACGTCGTCCTCGATTTCCCAGCGGCTGACGAAAACCCCGTTGTCGTCCAGCCGTCCGCGCGCCGTCCGCATCCACCAGTCGCTCCATGTGTCCGTGCCGGTGTCCTTCACGCGGCATTCGATGCTGTAGGTGAAGTCGGTCGGGACCGTCTTGCCCTCAATCTCCGTTGCCCAACCGTCGGCGGGCCACGCGACGCCGTCCCACGCCAGCTTGACCTTCGAGCCGTCCAGCGACGCCGTCACGTTCTGCGGCGTTGGATAGGCGGTATGCTCGATGGTCGTCCAGGTTCCCCCCGGCGCTGCCCAAAGCGAACACGTCCAAACAACCGCCGCCACTGCGGACATCCATTGTATCAGCCTATGCATAACTCCCTCTCCGAAAAACGCTTCGACTCTTTACCGTGTACATAATAACAAATACAAGCACCCTCCCGCAATACCCCCCCCCGAATATACATACGTTCAATCATTCCCCGAACAGGATTCTTCCGGAAACATCGGCCTGTATTCTCACGCCCTTCTGCTGACTTGACGTACATGCGGTGAGGGATGAAAAAGATTGGAATCGTGGAATTCTGAAGGAATTTTTGGCGGGATGGCATGATTGAGAATGAAAAAGGGAGTTATCAATGAAGGTGAGAATCGATTGAGGTTTTGAGGGTCTATTCTCAAAAGATTTGATAACAGATGCAGGCGGCTTGCAAAGGGATTCTGCCGGGAGCTTCCCGATACCAAGCCCCAAACCCAAGACAACTCGGGGC
The DNA here is from genome assembly GCA_937892925.1 of uncultured Lentisphaeraceae bacterium. GTDB lineage: Bacteria > Verrucomicrobiota > Kiritimatiellia > RFP12 > DVOR01 > Spyradenecus. Next base: position 108,795 of record CALBHX010000116.1, on the reverse strand, counting down.
GGATTCACGTCAAACCCGGGGCGGATTGGAGGTAAAGCCGGGGCGGATTCAAAACGGATCCGCCCCGAGACGTTTTCTCCTGCCAAGGACAAGGTATGCCCAAACACATGGCGGAAGCTCAGCCTGACGGCTCCCGCTGATTAAACTGCGGTTTATCCGGAATTATGCTACACTGGCGGTTATGGATGAACAGGCAGCACAACTTCGGGCGGCGATGATCGCCGTTGTGGGGCGGACCAATTCAGGGAAGTCAACACTCGTGAACCGGCTAGTCGGTGAAAAGGTGTCGATTGTTTCCGGCATGGAGCAAACCACGCGCAACCGCATCCGCGGAATTTTGACCGAACCGCAGGGGCAGCTGGTGTTTCTGGACACGCCCGGTGCCCATAAAGCGGAGAATGAACTCGGAACACTGATGAACCGAATGGCGCGCACCGCCGGTGAGGGCGCGGACGTGCTGATGGTGGTGTTTGATGGAGCGGCGCCCGTTCGAATGGAAGACGAAGGATGGATGGCGCGGGCGGGCTTCACCGAAACACCGACCCTCTTCATCTTAAATAAAGCCGATGCGGCAGGATTTGACGCGGTGCCCTTTCATCAGGCCTGGGAACGCCTCCGCGCTGAGAAAAACATCTCGCGGAACGTGCCGTGGCTGGAGCTTTCCGCGGAAACCGGCAAGGGCTGCGCGGCCTTGCTGGAACGGTTGTGGATCATGGCGCCGGCAGCAGACACGCTGCTCTTTCCGGAAGATATCGTCTCCGATTTTCCCCGGCGGCTTGCCATCGCAGATATGCTGCGAGAAAAGCTAATCCGCCGGCTCTACCAAGAAGTGCCGCACGAGTTGGGTGTGCGCGTGGAGCGAATTGACGAAACGCCCGAGGGCGGATGGGAAGTCTATGCCACCATTCTTGTGAACCGCCCTTCGCAAAAGGGAATGGTCATTGGAACAAAAGGGCGAACCCTGCGGGCGATGCGCCGCAGCGCCGAGCCGGAAATTGCCGAAGCCTACGGGCTTTCAGCTTGCAGGATTATCCCATTCGTGCGCGTGGAGCCCAAATGGTTCAAGAACTATTTTATTCTAAAAGAGCTTGGATATAAGGAGTCGTGATATGGCGTTTTCCTCTTCATCGATGGATCCGGACGCAGTTGCACCCGCGGTGCAGCCCGTACGCCCGCGCCGAGGCGGCGGGTGCCTGCTGGGGTTCGGGCTGGGATGCCTGAGCGCGTGGTTGATCTGTGTTCTAGCTCCCCTTATTCTATTCGGCTGCGCCTGTTATTTTCTTCGGAACACAACGCAAGAGCTTGTTTCCCGCGCCGGGTGCTCCACCTATGGGGCTCCCAATTACACCATTCTGCGCGGTTGTGAGGATGGGAAACAGGTGCTTCGGCTCGAATTGCGCGGCATCATTTCAGGCGATTCAACCAGCCGTTGGTATCTCCCGCCCGATAGCGATGCAGCCGTCCGGCAAGCCATTGAAACGGCCATTCTGGATGAGGAGATCCGCGGTCTGCTTTTGATTGTCGATTCCCCAGGCGGGAGCGTTACAGCAAGCGATGAGCTTTATCACGCTCTGGAGCGTTTCAAAGCCGCCTATCCGGATCGGCGGATCGTGGTGCTGGGGCAGGATATTCTGGCTTCCGGTGCCTATTACCTAGCCATGCAGGCCGATTGGATCCGCCTGCAGCCTACCGGGCTGGTCGGTTCCATCGGCGTCATTGTCCCAGGGGTCAATCTGTCAGGACTAGCGGCGCGTCTGGGTATTGCAGACAATTCGCTGGCCTCCGGCGCCTCCAAGGATCTGGGTAACCCGCTCAAACCCATCAACCCCGAACACAACGCCATTCTTCAAACGGTGGTAGACGGTATGTACCGCCGTTTCACCGCACTGGTAGCCAAGGGGCGGCACCTGCCAGAAGCAGAAGTCCGCCATTTGGCTGACGGACGGGTCTTTCTGCCGGAAGATGCACGGAACCTGCGCCTGATTGATGACATCGGCTACGAAGACACCCTCGACTCCAAACTTGCCGAGCTGCTCGAATGCGGTGTGGAGTCGCTGACGATTCTGGAACCCGCCGCCGTCCACAATCCCTTTAAGGTCTTTCTTTCCGAATTCCCCATGGCGCTTGGCCGCGGGCTCTCCGCGCCCTTTGCCGCGCTTCCGGAACAAAAACCGCAATACCGCTGGTAATCGATGAAACAACGACTCGATCAGGCACTGGTTCAGCGCGGCCTCGTAGAGTCGCGCGAATGGGCACAGCGCCTGATTCTCGCAGGCGAAGTTCTCGTCAACGGACAAAAAGCGCAGAAAGCCAGCCAGACCGTCCCCGAAGACGCTACGCTGGCGCTCGCAGCAAAGCCGCGTTTCGTTTCCAGAGGCGGCGAAAAGCTGCAGGGGGCATTTGATTGTTTCCCGTTGAATGTTGAGGGACTATGCTGTCTTGATGTCGGCGCCTCCACCGGCGGCTTCACCGACTGCCTGCTTCAGCATCACGCCCGGCGGGTGCTCGCCCTTGATGTCGGCACCAACCAACTGCATTACCGCCTGCGGAGCGATCCGCGTGTGTGGAGCAAAGAACAGTTTAACTGCCGGTATCTCACCCCCGAAGATCTGCCCGAACAGCCGCACTTTGGCGTAACCGACGTTTCCTTTATCTCCCTCAAGCTCATTCTCCCGCCCATGGCCGCCTGCCTGGCGCCCGGCAGCCAGATTATCTCCCTCATCAAACCGCAATTTGAAGCCGGGCGGAAAGACGTCCCCCACGGCGTGGTGCGCGATGAAACCGTCCGACAACGCGTTGTGGAAGAAATTCGCCAATTCGGCATCAAGACCCTTCATCTGGAATGGCTTGGGTGCGAACGTTCTCCGCTTCTGGGGCCGGAGGGCAACGTCGAATTCCTGGCCTGGTGGCGCGTACCATCGGCTGTGACGCCCGCCCCTCCGCAGACACAAACATGACGACGCCCCGCGCGTTGCCGCCTGTTTCGAGACTGTCCACCCAAACAATTCCCACGCTCCATGTTTCCTTTTTACGCACCCATCTCATCCCTTACTCATCCATCAATAGAGGCGGTTCATGCGTCCAGGATTGTGGTAAATTTCCATCGTTCTGCTCCTTGTGGTTATCACGATTGCCCTCCCTCTCGGCCTGATCGTTTTCATTGTCAGGCAACTCACCAAGACATGACGTCGAATCTGGAACAGTTCCAGCGGCCAATCAAGTTGTGCGCCTATACCGCACGTTGAACAGACCGACTGACAAGTTATCTCCGCCGGATAATCTGCCCCACGTTCTTCGTGCACAGAGTAACAGACATCCCTACCGCGCCCCAACCACCGTACGTCTTATCTTACATGCCACGATTGCATGCCACGTGCGCGTGCGAAATGATAACCGATGATTCTTGACGAAACCTTCCCGCTATGCACGGCTCATGCTCCTGCTCCGCGTGCGCACGAAACGCTAACGCTTCAGCTCGGCCATGCCTGGAACAACCGCTCTGTGCATTTTCTTTCCCTTTTTCGTCAGGCTCTCAACAGCCCGCCCATATCCCCTTTGAACAGCACTCCTGAGAAACCCGCCCTCCGCACCCGAGACAACGCCGAATGCATTTAAGGCAGCCTAAATTTACCCCGTTCCTCTCGTTTTCGGATGATTCATCTCTTCATCACCCCATCCCCCTCACCGATCCTTCGGCATGTTCATACGTCTGATGCCAAACACACGGCTCCTACCGAGAAGATGGTTCCGAATAGGCGATGCCGTATTCACCTGTTCGCCGCCTCTGTCTCCGCCTCCCGCCACGTCTGACACACTTGCGATTCCTTGAATTAAGAAAGGCTTCCACAGACCCCCGTGTACCCACCCTTCCTCCCGACTTCCGGGAAACCACCGAAGAATCCGTTTCTGTCTCATCGTGTTTTCTGCCCCTTTGCGTCAACCAGCTTCTCCGGCATTTCATCCAGACTGGCTTGACTGCATCACAAAGCTTTGATATTCTTTTTTCTCATTTGTGATTTTAGGTCTCAAGACAAGAGGAAACAGACTATGAAGATGACTTGGCAACCCTCCAAGATCAAGCGCGTCCGCAAGATCGGCTTCCGTGCCCGTATGGCCACGAAGAATGGGCGCAAGCTCCTGAGCCGTCGGCGCGCGAAAGGCCGCAAGGCGTTGGTGCACGCGTAAGAGGCTGAAACCGCGGCGCGTGGCATGGCCGGACGCCGCGCGGGGGACGAACACCATGACGCATTCCCCTGCTGGCGGTTACGCTTCAAAAGGAGACGTCTCTTCGGCGCCTCCTTTGCTTTTTTCACCTTACCGCCTGCCGGCGCCCGATTATGCCTCGGTTTTCGAGCAGGGGCGTTCTTTTGCGTGTGGGTCATTGGTGCTTCGATGGAAACCAAATGGGCTAACCAAGACGCGGCTGGGAGTTATTTCAGCCAAGCGGACGTTTCCTCTGGCGGTTGAGCGCAGCCGGGCGCGGCGGCTCATGCGTGAAGCTTTCCGTCTGGAGCGGCCCATGCTGGCTGTTGGATTTGATCTGGTGCTGCTTGGGCGGCGAAAACTGGTTACACTTTCCTGCGATGCTGTGCGGCGCGATCTGCGCTGGCTCTGCCGAAAAACCGGGCTTACAGCCGAACATGGCGCCGAGATGCGGCAGGCTCAATCATGACCTCCAAATCCATCTTCCCCTCACGCCATACGCTTACCCAGCGGATAACCGTCTGCCTGATTGGAGCCGTCCGCCTCTATCAGCAGACACTTCACGGTTTCTTCGGGTATGGCGCGTGCCGTTTCACCCCCACCTGTTCGCACTACATGATTGAGGCGCTTCGCGTGCATGGACCTTGGCGCGGCCTGAAGCTCGGGATTTGGCGGATTCTCCGATGCAACCCTTTCTGCCATGGCGGCTACGACCCTGTGCCGCCGGCCACTCCCTCATTGAAGGAAACACATTCACATGAACAAGACTGAAAAAATTTGGGCTGCCGTATTGGCGGCCGCACTCGTAGGCTACTTTGCCTGGCGGTTGCTGACACCCCAGCCAGTACCGGCGCCGCAACCCCAACAGACCGTGCAGGCTCCCGCCGCGCCAACCGTCTCAACACCCGTTACACTTCCGCAAACGAACCCTGCGAAACCGGTTGTTTTAACCGCAGCCCAGGAACGCTTTTACACTTTAGAAAACGAGCAGGTTCGACTGACGTTCTCCGATCAGGGGGCGCGGCTGATCAAAGCCGAAATGCTTCAATACCGCACGGAGAATAGAGAAGACGCTCCGCACGTTACGCTTGAAACAGATCACCTGCTGAACCTGACCTTTGAACAGGCTGCGCCCTACCTTTCTTACACGGCTGCACAGCCAAAGGGCGATAGCCTCCGCTTCACCGCCACGCTCCCCAATGGCGTAGAGCTCACGCGAACGATGACCCTGCAAACAGATTATATGCTGAATGTTCAGGATACATTCCGTGCGCCGCAGCAGGCCACGCTGGCTCCCTATCAAATGAGTGCCGGGGCATTAACGCTCCCGGCGGACGCACCGGGTGATGCTCTCGGAGCAGATTTCCTGGCACAGGGCGAACGAAAGCCGGAATATTGTGAGAGCCAGCTTGGAAAGATCCTGGGGGCACGCAGTGCGTTCCTAGGATGTGGAACCAGTTCAGACCCGGCAGGGGTACCGCTCTCCGGCGTACAAACGTTCGCTGCGCCGCAAACGTGGGTCGCCTTGAAAAACCGTTTCTTCGTGTCGCTTACCATGCCAGCTGTGGGTGCTCCTGCTGCGCTCCAGGTATCGCGTGATGGCTTGGCAAAAACGGTTCGTATCGAGAACGTTTCGGCGGCGTTTACATATCCCGCGCTGCAATTGCAGGCAGGCGTCCCCACCGAGGTGGCCACACGCCTGTACATCGGCCCCAAGAAATTAGGTTACCTGAACGCGTTCGGAGCGCACGCCGATGCAATTATGGACTTTGGGTTCTTTTCATGGGTGTGTAAAATCCTGCTTCCGATTCTGAACTTCTTCCATGCGCTGATCCCCAATTATGGCGTGGCCATCATCTTGCTGACACTTCTGGTTCGACTGGTCTTCTGGCCACTCACACATAAAAGCACCGTGGCCATGCGAAAAATGAGCGCTATTCAACCGAAGATCAAGGCGCTACAGCAACAATTCAAGGATCAACCGCAGAAACTCCAGCAGGAGACATTCAAGCTCTATCGAGAGCATCAGGTAAACCCCTTCTCAAGCTGTCTGCCCATGTTGGTTCAAATCCCGATCTTCATCGCGTTATTTGTAGTATTGCGCTCGGCCATTGAGCTGCGATTCGCGTCTTTCCTCTGGATTTCCGACCTGTCTCAGCCGGAGAATCTCTTTGCCGGCGTGCTACCTGTTCCGCTGAATATCCTCCCGATTCTGACAGCCGTAACGATGGGGCTTCAAACGCATTTAAGCCCCTCAACAGGGGATCCCGCCCAGAAGAAGATGATGACTTGGATGATGCCGGCCATGCTGCTCTTCATGTTTTACTCCATGGCCTCCGCTCTTTGCCTCTACTGGACAGTTTCGCAGGGACTTTCCATCCTTCAGATGTGGCTAATTCGCCGATCAACGGCGCGTGCTGAAGCACAACAAAACGCCTAACCTTTTCATATCTAAATAGGTTATAACTCGCGGGCGAACGGCAAACCGTTCGCCCGCGAGTTTATTTGCTGTACTTGCTAACATGACTGTGAAATTACCTGATTATTTTCCAAAAAATGAACACTCTTACACAATCCTTATGTATTTCTCTGGGGTCTGATCACTGCCGGAACACCCAAAAAAGACCGCCGCCCGTTTACGGGGCGGCGGAGCATATGCTGTGCATGTTCCGCTCTAAGACGTTTAAGACTTTGGAAGCTGCGGCGGCTCAAACGTAAGGCCGCCTGTTTCCGGGAAGAAACAGGTGGCACTCCATTTCCACCCCTTACGCGGCAAAATCAGACGAAGCGTGTTTCTCCCCTTTTTCAGGCGTACATTCACAGGAGGGCGCACCATCCACACCTCATCCTTCAGAGGGATCTCTCGGCTTTTTGAGCCTGCCACACCGGGCTGAAGCCAGCGCGGAGGAGGGACAGGCTTTTCATTCAGCAACACCTGCGCCCCTTTTGCATTCCACACGCCGAGCTGAAGCGCCGCATCACGGCTTCGCCCATCACTTCGGGAGTAATTCATACAATCGACCACTAACGGCACTGTCCGCTCACGGTCGCTGTACACCACCATACCGAAGGTAACCGCTTCCGGCTTTCCCGAAACCAGATTCGTTTGCGGATAAAAGAAATGCTGCGGATAGAGCGTCCCCTGCGCCAAAATACGATCCTCCCATGGAAGACGCTCAAACGGTACGGCTGGATCCCCCGATACAGCCATGCGCCATCTCAAATCTGTCTGCTTCCAGTAAGGGAAATATGCCTTCGGGAAAAAGGGTTTATGCGCCAGCAAGCGGTGCTCCAATGCGGCCGCCTCCGCAAAAGCCGGATCGCGCGGATCCGGCAGATTGCCAATATAACGCATCTCATCCTTTTCCCGGCCATTCCAGAAGACATCCGAATACAACACCATGGCCGGACAAACCGGGTTCATTGTCAACAAATCCTCTGGAGTGGCCACGGCATCATCATGCCAAACTGCAAAGATCGCTCCGAGCCGATTCTCCGGCATTCCGGTTATACAAGGTTTCTGATACGTCGCGGCAGCCAATAGCTCCAATGGATCCACATGGTTAATATAATATGAACACTGTGAGTCAATATACGGCTCCGCTCCCGAACGGCGCACCTGCCGCCCCATCCAATATTGCCGAATCAGCGGTTGCTTTAACCCGGGCGGGTGTTGTCCCGGCCCCCACGCAACGACCCGGAATCCACGTGCCCGAAGCATCTCCACCCACCCCGTCAACCATTCTCCGGGGACTCGTTCGTGCGCCTGAACCTCGTCCGACCCGATGTGAATATAAGGCGTAATTTCTGGCGACAAGAGCCCAACCAACTCCTCAAAAAGCCCCGTTATAATCTCCCGAACGCGCGGGTCATCCATCCGCTTGATGCCAAACGCCCGACGAAATGTTGCCGTATGCCCGGGTACGTCCAGCTCTGGTATGACCGTAATTCCACGCGCCGCAGCGTAGGCAATCAGTTCTTTAAACTCTGCCTGCGTATAAAATCGATCTGTCCGATCAAGATTCTCCGGCTTGGAAAGCTGCGGATATTTGAACGACTGCAGTCGCCACCCCGGATTGTCCGTGATATGCCACTGAAAAACATTCAGCTTATAATCCGCCATCCAGTCCAACTGCTGCTTTAATTGTGCCAGCGGCTGCCAATTCCGCCCCGTATCATGCAGCATCCCGCGCACCTGAAAACTCGGCCAATCCTCCACATCACCACATGGGATCTTACCTTTTCCAAGCCGGTTCAGCTGCCGGAGCGTTGCCTGGGCATAGCGTTGCCCCTCCGCATCTGCAGCTGCCCAAATTACGCCATCCGGGCGAATGTTCAGCCTATAGGCTCCAGGCTTCAGCGTCTCCCCCTCCGCCAGCGCTCCTTTGCGCACCTGCCGCGCATCGTAAACCCATTCTCCCTCCGCCGGCCGAACGCGCTTCGGCTGCGGCATCAAAAGCTCTAACGGCCCGGCCTGCAGCCAACCGCCCAAGCATATCAACGCCGTAATCACACCCCATTTTATCATGCCCAACCCCTTTCCAATCTTCCTCATGCTTCCCCCTCTGTCGCTGTTGTCGACTGCCGACGATTTGTAGAAGAGCGCAGCAATTCATCATCCAAAACCGCATTCAACACATCCTCCTGCGTCACAAGCCCCATCGGCTCTCCTCTGGAATTGTTCACGATCAGAATTTTTGTGTTGCGAACCCGCATATAAGGAAGCAGCTCATCCGCCGGCACATCGTGCTGAACAAACACCGGCTGCCGCCGCAAATCAAACGGCACCGGATCCCGGCTCCTACTCCGCAGCAGATCAAACAAATGCAGCACACCCAAACATCGCGCGCCATCATCCGAAAATAACGGCAATATCCGATGCCGGCTCTGCCGAAACACACGCAAAACCGTGGCCAAATTGTCACTCTCATACACCCGCGCCATCTTGGCCAGCGGCGTCATAAGTTGCGTAGCCCGGCGCAGCTGCAATTCCAACACCCGGCAGATCATCATGCGCTCAAAGGCCGAAATCTGACCATGCGCCTCCGAATCCCGCATCAGAAAGGCCAGACTCTCCCGCGACAGAAAAGGCGACCGTTTCCGCCCCCGCCGCTTCCGCGGCGTCACCAGCCGCGTCAATATCATGCACAGGGAGGCCAATGGGTACAACACCGCACGCGCGCAAAAAAACACCGGGAGCAACGGCCGGCACCGCTCAATCGGGCGCGCCGTAAACCATAATTTGGGTAGAAACTCGCCTATCACAAGCAAAAGCACCGCTGCGCCGGCTGTCGCCACCGTCTGCGTTGCAGCCTCATCCCACGCCCACCACCGCGCCGCCGTCACCGCCAAAGCCGCAATCAGCGTAGACAGCGTCACGTTGCAGATATTGTTCCCGACCAAAGTAGTAGCTAGCAGCCGATGCGAATCGCGCAGCACTGATGCAAGCGCTTTGGCCTGCACATCCCCATGGCGAATCCGATGAATCAGCCGATGGCGGTTCAACGAAATCATGCCGCTCTCAAACCCCGAGAAAAACCAGCTTCCCAAAAAGAAAAACAGCACCAGACCCAACGTCATCCACAAGCTCATCTCACTCATGCCAACGCCTCCGCCTCTACTGTCTCTCCTGCGGCCTCTGCCTCCGCCGAAGGCTCATGCGGTAAATCGCAATCCCGTGAACCGGGATCCAGATCCTCCAGCAACACCTCCAAAATCTTCCGTCGGCGCATCCGCTGCACCGCCACCCGGTAACCATCCGCCTCAATCACCTCGCCCACCCGCGGAATCTTCCCCGCATGAAACGTCACCCACCCACTCATTCGATCCGCGTCATCCGCCTCCAAGTGCGTCCCTAGCTCAAAGTTAATCTGCTCCAGTGCAGCATCCCCCGCCACCACCCAGCAATTTGGCCCCTGGCAGCGAATATCCGGAACCAATTCCGGCGAAGGCGCATCCTCCGTTTCCAGCGACAGTAATTCCAGAATATCCCCCCGCGACACAATCCCCGCCGTCCCGCCATACTCATCCGTCACCAGCACCATCGGCAACCGCTGACGATACAGCAAAATCAGCAAGTCATCCAACCCAATATTCTCTGGAACCGCCGTCGTGCAATGGCACCGCGCCGCCTCCAAATTATGCTGCGGATCAAGCAGATAGCGCGACACATCAACAAAGTCAATAAAGTTATCAGCCGAATCATCCCACAACGGCATCCACACGAAAGGCGAAGCGCGCATCATCCGCTCGTGCACCTCCGGCGGGTCATTGCAGTCCAGCCCCAGCAGATCCACCCGCGGCGTCATCACATCCGATGCATTCAATTCACTGAGCCGCAGAATTCCACGCACCATAGCGCCCTCTTCACGATCCAAATCGCCATGTTCCTGCCCCAGATTCACCACGCTCACCAGCTCTTCGTCCGAAACCGACCGCTGCTCCGGCGTCAACATCTTTCGAAACGGGCGCAGCAGCTTCTGAAGGCACCACGACAACGGCCGCAGCAGCGGAATTGCAACCGCAAGCAACCGCGTCATGAATGGGACTAACGCCTCTGCATGCCGAATGGCGAACTGTTTCGGGCTAATCTCCCCAAACAGCAGCACAAACAGCGTAACCATCACAATGCTCGACACCTCCAGATACGCAGTCGGCACCCACCCCAACCGTGCCAGAAACGTCAACCCCACACTCGCCAACGCCGCATTAACAAACGTGTTTCCTATCAGCAAAGTTGAAAGCAGCACTTCCGGCTGTGCTAAAAGCCGCTCCAGCCGCGCACCCGCCTTCCCCTGCCGTTCCTTAATTCGCTGCACCTGCATCGGAGAAAGCGACAACATCGCCGTCTCACACCCGGAAAAGCAGGCCGACAACGCCAGCAACGAAACAAAAACCAATCCGAAGCAGACAAGTCCCAATATGCTCATAAATCCTTTTATCAAACGGTCAACACGCGTTCATTGTATCAAAAACCAAGCCCAGCCTGCCCGCCGCAAAACGAAAAACAGGCGCATGCCTCCAATATACGCCCAGCCAGCCTTTCACATGCCTGTTTGCACGACAAAAAAACACAAGGCGCACGGTGCGCTCCTGCGCCCCATGCGTCCCGTTTTGAAAGGCTTTCGCCACAAATTAGGCGAGTTTGGCAAGCGCCAGCGCCGTGCGCGATTTCTTACGGTCAGCCGTATTATGCTTGATCACGCCTTTTTTCACAGCCTTGTCGAGCTTGGAAGCGTAAACCGATACCGCAGACGTTGCAGCAGCCTTATCGCCGGCAGCGATCGCCGTGTCCACCTTCCGGCGGAAGGTAAGCAACTCACTCTTCACAGAACGATTGCGCAAATTGGCCTTGGCGGCAGTCTTCACTCGCTTCGCAGCACTCTTAATGTTCGGCATTGTCAATATCCTTGCGTTACTCTGACAACAAATAAAGTGGGGAAACTTGCCCGCTTTCCCATTGGTGAAGAGAAAGAATAGCACATTCCGTTCAAAAAATGCAACTCCTTTCTCCCTTCATCAGGTCTTTCTTTTCCTCGGGCGACTCTGCGCCTGCGACAAATTGCACCTAGCCGATCCAAAGACTCGTCTGGGACAGGGGGCTCACCCCCACTGGGCACAACGAACGCCGGGAACCGTCCTGAGGTCAATCCGCCCCGAGTCTGAGATAAAGCCGGGACGGATTGACACTCACTCCGCCCCGGGTATAAAAATCTCCGAACGCGTCGCCCCTTCTCTTCTCCGGTGCAAACACCGCCTCGGGAACAAGGTCTCTTCACCGAACTCGGCGCATCCCGTTCCAAACCGCGCCTACCGTTCTTCTCGGCATTCTCGGGCGCGATGGCAGGGGAAAGACTTGTTTCTTTTTAAGTTTTGCCAGTTTTAAAGTGTTACCTCAAAGAGGAGTACGGCGAAGGGTGGCAAGCGCCACTGCGGCTTCTCCTGCGGCGTAGCTGGCCATGTCGGTTCGAATGGCTTCATCCGCAACGCATTTTCGTATGCGGCAGTGGAATTGAACACTTCCCTGCACGTTACAGGCACTGTGCGGAGCGCCGGGGGCAGTTCTAGCCATCCGGCGAGGTCTGCCTGAAGGCTTTGCGGCTGATCGGAGGGATTACGCAAAATCACGATCCCCTCTCTGCCTTTGAATGACGCATAGCCATAAACGGCAGCAGGCTTACTGGCGTTGCGTTTGGCCAAATCGGGGCCATCAGCGGGATCGCCGCCGATCCAGTGCGAATCAATCAGAACAGTCTCCTGTTTTTTCAACCATTTGACGCCCTCAGCGAGAATATCCCACCAGGTTTTACTCATGAGGTTTGGAGAGATGTAATACTCCTGAAGCCCGGTTCCCAACGCCACACTCATCCACACCTCTGACGCAAAGTCAACACAAGCCGTCGGCGTGCCATACGATTCGCCGTCATAAACGTAGGGCCCTGTACCGCGATAGTCCCGCATGGTGTTCATCGGGGAGCTTGGGCAGACAATGATGCCGTGCATCATCAGGGAGTTAAGCGGGAAAAGCGGAGCCTTTGAAGCAATCCGGTCGTGAATGATATTGTCGCGATAGGTAAGCCATTTCTGACGCGGCGTACCGACATTCCCCAGCCAATCACAATCGCCGTCTCCCCTCCAGATACTGTCGCACCACATCAGCCAATAGGGCGAAGCCCAGGTGCCGACGGTGCAGTTGATGAAGACATCGCGCTTGGCGGCACGCATCTCCCTGCACAGCCGCCCCACTGCACGCAGATCTGCGGCATAACGCGCATGCGCTCCATTGGCGTCCGCGCCGGAGCCCATGCGGTCGAACTTAAACAGATTCATATCATAACGCGCGATCATATCGAGCACGCGGTCACGAAAAGCCCGGTAATACGTTGGCTTCGCCAACTGAAGCCCGGTCGCGCCGGCATCCACAATGCCTTTGCTCTTAGCATAAGCAAGCCGTTGTGCAAACGAGCGGCCATAGCCCCCATAAGGGCTCATCCAGCACCCAATCGATGCTCCCTTGACACGATGAGCTTCTTCTGCCAGGCGAGTAAAACCCTGCGGAAAGTTAGCATTGAAATTCCATAAAGAATGCCATTCATCCCAGCCGTCATCCCACAGATAAGAGTTGATGAAGACACCCCGTTTTTCATAAAGTTCTGTTCGAAACGCACGCATGGAGGCCAGCGCCTCCGCTTCGGAGAAACGCGCTTTGACCTCTTTGTCGTTCCGATTGATACACAAGTCATACCACGAATTGTAATGCGGCAGCACACGATACGGATGCGCCCGTTCAGTATTCAAATAGGCATTGAAGGCACGGCGCAGCTGGCTTTTCTCCGCACAGTCGCCAACCACAGCTGTAACTGCCAGTGTCTGACCCGGACTGAGCGTTTCTCCTACCGGGATCTCAGCCGTAAGCTGTGCGTGCATCTCCACTGTCACGCGATCTTCCGGCTCGGCACCCACAAGCGTAAGCGCCCCATTAGAGACGCCTGCGCCATCGGTACCTGCCCAGACGCGCAAAACCAGCGTCTGCCCTGGAGTCAGACCGGCGAGGGTGTACGTGTTGTTCTTTGAGCGAGTTCCACTCTCCCCGGCATGCGTATCCGCCGCCAACACGCTGCCGCTTTTCGGTTCGACAGCCTCCACTTTATAGAAACAGGCCTTCCGATTCCCGGACGTATAGGACAGCGTGAGGCGTACCGTCTCCGCCGTCACACGAATCGGCACCCAAAACACACCCTTTTGATCCCCCAGATTCATCAGGTCCGACATTGCATACGTCAGCCTTTTCGAGCATATCTGCTCCTTATCTGCGGTCCATGTATACTGCGTCATCGGGTGCTCCACAGCCACCCAGTAGAGCCCACGCGATTCCGATGCCGTCTCTTCCGGCTCAAACACCATCACGGCACCATCGGTGTTTCCGCTTTTACGGAAAGCACCTCTGAAAGGAAACGACTGCCCATTCAAAACGACCAGCCGATCCAATGCCACTGGCTGCTCTGACACATTCGTCACCGAAACCTGAAACTTCACATATCCCGCCGCGCCCTCCGGGCTCTCTTTCTCGCTCAAAGCACGCCGCTCCGCCATCTGCAGATCAAATCGCAGCAGCGGCGAAGGTTCCGCCATTTCCCCAATGAACCGAGTTTCCTTCCGCGGCGACCGCTCGGAAAGCCGTGCAGCTTCCGGATTGCCCGGCACACACACTTCCTGCACCTGCTTCCACTTCATTACCTCCACTGCGCGACCATCCGACAAAACCGCCCGCGGGCGTGTATAGCAGGCCGCAACATCACACCCAGCTGTCAATAACCCGATTCCCCACACACTCGCCAGCCCCGCCTGTGCCGCCGCCTTGCACATCCACTGTCTCATTCCACTTCCTCCGTAAAACGAACCCGGTTGTGCATGCGCACCAACCGGGATCCATTCTATCATGTTTCGGGAAAAACAATTGTCCGCCGTTCGATACGGATTTACACCGTCTCCGTTTTCTCTCCGCCCAGACGGATAACCATCGCCGCGCACAGAAACGTGAACACACCGGCAATGGCGTACGCCGTGCGAATGGGCAGATTCAGTCCATAAGGACACCCCGCATGTGAGGGGTCTGACCACAGAATAAACGAACTCACCACAAACGTCATGAACATACCCGGCAGCAAGGTGAACCACGGCGCCACACCCCGGCGCATCATCCAGACCGTGCACACCATCAGCGTAGAAGCCGAAAGCACCTGATTCCCCCAGGCAAAATACTTCCACAGCCACTCAAAGGTTTCCGCCCGCTGCGTGCTC
The DNA here is from genome assembly GCA_937892925.1 of uncultured Lentisphaeraceae bacterium. Taxonomy (GTDB): domain Bacteria; phylum Verrucomicrobiota; class Kiritimatiellia; order RFP12; family DVOR01; genus Spyradenecus. Next base: position 93,792 of record CALBHX010000116.1, on the reverse strand, counting down.
CACCACAGCAACCCCACCACCGCCGCAATCAACGGCAGGCACAACATCAGCCGGGCATAAAACGCCCCCTGCCCCACCCGGAGCGTCTCAGCAAGCGTCAACCGCAGGCTCCTCAAAGCCGTATCCCCAGAGGTAATCGCCAGCACGATCACACTGACCACCGTCACACCGCCCATCCATGAACCCAGAAAATGGCGCGTTCCGGTCACCAACGCCGCCGTTGCCGGCTTCGCCATCAGCTCCGGGAAGAGATTATACACCGCCATGCCCACACCGGCCCAGATCATGGCAATCACGCCTTCCACAATCATCATGCCATAGTAGGTTGCCCGCGCTTGGCGCTCCGTCTGCATGGTACGCGCCACAATTGGAGACTGTGTCGCATGAAAGCCTGAGATAATACCGCAGGCAATGGTTACAAACAAGCAGGGAATGACCGGCTGGTCATGAAACATCCCCGCCCGAAACGCCTCCGTTTCAGATAACAGCGCGGGATTCGCCACCACCTCGCAGCTCAGCGCCCCCAACATCGCCAGCGAGCCGATCAACAGCAACGCGCCAAAAAAGGGGTAAATCCGCCCAATAATTTTATCCACCGGGAACAGCGTAGCCACAATGTAGTAGAGGAAAATCACGGCCGCCGCCGCCCAAAAAACGCCAAGCGACGCCGTCTGCGGCATCAACCCCTCCACCAAATGCGCCGGCACGTTCACAAACACCGCCACCACTAGCAGCAACAGCACCATTACAAACACCGAATACGCCTGCGCATACCAACGCCCCAACGACCATCGGGTCAGCGCCGGCAAATTTCCTCCGCGTGCCCGCAGACTCATGAACCCCGCCACACAATCATGCACCGCCCCGCCGAAAATACAGCCCAGCGGAATGATCCAGAAGCACTTCACACCAAACTTGATGCCGATGATCACTCCGATCACGGGCCCTACTCCGGCAATATTCAGCAGCTGAATCAGCATATTCTTCCACATCGGCAGCGGCACATAGTCCACCCCATCACCCAATGCATAGGCCGGCGTTGGCCGATCATCCGGGCGCAACAGCCGCTCAATCAGCCGCCCATAGGTGAAATAGCCCACAATCAACGCCAAAATACCGCCAAAAAACCAGAACATGTTCTTCTCTCCTCGTGGAAACAGGAAACAAGTAGTCTACGCCCTTCTTCAAAAAAGTCAATGCCTTCTTGTTCACACATTCGTCTATTGTTCCCTGTTACCCCACACTCCGGCTCACCTGCTGTTTCACCTATAACCGGTGTCCCCCCTCCAAAAAAAATGAACGCACCCCGAGTCCAACGACATCCTCGGGAGCGTTTAAAGCGTTTAAGGTAAGGTCAAGGAGCCCCACCTGATTGCCGTTCTGACGCCACCCGTTATCAAAAACGAAACATCCAGACAGAGATTCTTACACTTCTACTCTTTATCAGAACATCAACTTGCGAAACTCTTCTAAAGATCGTTTCCCTGAACCCCCACATGCTTGACATTTGGGCTTTTTCATATTCAACTTCAATTTCTTAAACTGCGGAGATTCTTCGCTCAAAGTAAATCCGAGTGAATTTCTTGCGGCTGACTCTATGGCTTGCACCTGAGCCTCATCAATACCGCTCCCCCGACACGCCGGGCATGGACTCTTATACGTTTTAAGCTTAACCATAAATGCTTGCCCCGCCTTCATAGCTGCTGCCGCCTCCCGAATCGTCGGCGTCTTGTACCGCCCCGCCTCTTCTTCTGTAACCACTTGAAACACCTTAGGCTCAAGATATTGCCGCCCATCCACCGTTACCCACTCGCTTATGTTACGCCCTTTATACGAAAGCCAGCATGTCTTTTGTTCTCCAGCTTCCGGTGCCTGTTCGCCGCCCCAACAAAGAACCGCCATCTCTGCCGCATCTTTACCCTCGCGCAGGATCCGCGCCCATACACGCCCGTCCTTCAACACCGCATGGATCTCGCATACATACTGGCGCGGCATCTTCGAGAACTCAGGCAACGTAAGAAGTCTTCCATCCAAAGCCCATCGTCGGATCTGGATCCACGTTTTGCCATCCTTCACCACATACTGCGGGGCAATCTGTTCCGGAAAAATCTGTTGAAATTGTCTCCAGGAAATCCCCTTCAGTATACGCGGCGCCTCGAATCCACGCGGCCAACTGCCTCCATAAGAATACCAGCTTCCTTCCTGCGCCTGTACAGCCGTTCCCCAAAAAAGAAGTGCGGCGCCTGCAAACATGATCCTTCCATACTTCATCTCACACGAATCCTTTCACACGAAACAAAACATCCGTAATGCAAAATAGTTTACTCTCCCGCATTCCCTTTTGTCAAATACTACCCCCCCCCATGCATTCTATACTCATTCCATCAAGTCGTTCCATTGCCTTTTGCCCCTTCACTCCGATGCACACGGAGTAAGAACCATCTTTCAGACTTGCGCAACCCACGAAAAACAGGTAAGATAACCACTGAGTGATCGAGGTATGGGAAGGATGTTGTCAGAAATGAAGATTTTATGTGATACCAATTTACCCTTGGGGCGCACCTTATTCAGCACGCTCGGGGAGGTGATGCTGATTGACGGCACCCGGCTCTCTGCCAGGGATTTGCGCGATGCAGACATGCTCATGGTGCGAAATACGCCGCTAAATGCACGGCTGCTTGAAGGGTCGCCTGTGCGGTTTATCGGGTCGGCGGTCTCGGGAACAGATCATGTGGATGCAGATTGGCTGGAACAGGCGGGCATCACATGGGTGAACGCTCCCGGCGCAAACAGTGAAAGTGTGGCGGAGTACTGCTTGGCGGCACTGCTGGAGTATGCGCACATGCGCCACAGAAAACTGGAAGGCGCGACGGCGGCGATTTTGGGAGCGGGCTGGATCGGTTCGCTGGTTGGGCGGCGCTGCGCAGCGCTGGGGATGCGGGTCTTGTGGTGCGACCCGCCGCGGCAGGCACACTCGAGAGATGTGGAGGCGCAGCGTTTCGTTCCGCTTGCCGAGGCCTTGCGCGAAGCAGACTATATTATTCCGTTCGTGCCGCTGACTCGAGGCGGGGCGCATCCCACCTGGCACTTGCTGAACCGCGAAACGCTGGCAGGCATTCGTCATGGAGCTGTGCTCATCAATATGTCGCGGGGGGCGATCTGCGACACAACGGCCGTGATTGAAGCCTTGCAGGAAGGACGCCTGCGCGATGGAATTTTCGATGTGTGGGAAGGTGAACCGAACTTCTCGCCGGAATTGGCGGCACTGGCCTTTCTCTCCACGCCGCATCTGGCCGGAAGCGCCTATGAAGGAAAAATCAATGGAACACTTGCTATTTACCGGGCGGCGTGCGCGTTTCTAGGTCTTCGCCCTGCCATGCGACCAACCCTTCCCCCTCCGATTGTGCCGCGAATAGAGGTGGATGCTGCCGGCAAGCCGGAAGAGGAAGTCTTGTGGTTCATTACGCAAAAACTCTCCATGATTGTGGCTGATCATCTGAACTTTCAGGAGCTGATTGGCCTGCCGCAGGCGGCAAGGGTGCGCCGTTTTCTGGCCTTGCGGCGGGCATATACCTATCGCCGGCAGTTCAACTCCACCACGCTGGTATTGCGGCGGGGTTCGCAGCGGTTGGCAGAAAAAATTGCCGCGTTGGGATTTACCCTTGAGCTGGCCTAATTATTGGCAACCCCTGTATTCAAGAAAGCGCACCCGGCATGAAATGCCTCTTGGGGTTCGTACAGTTGAGGCTCCTCTGATAGACTGCTTTTCGTTCTTTCATCCCATCCATCGGAGGCGTTATATGGTTACGCGTTGGCCCCTCTCGCCGGATCGCACTAAGACGTTCGGCCGATTCTGGCAGGTTGTTTATTTTTGCCTTCTAGGGGCAGCCTTCACTTCCCGTATGAGCCATGCAGCACCCCCTACGGTCATTTATCCGGAGGCCGATCTTGTAGCCCTCTATAACGAAGCGTGGCAGGAAGCCAAAGCGCGAATTCTGGATGCGCCGAAGGGCGCCCCCGTCAAGCGCTACATGGATGAGAATGTTTACGATGACCAGATCTGGATCTGGGATTCCTGCTTCATGGCGCAATTTACCAAATATGCGGCGGCCGATTACCCCGGAATTGAGACGTTGGAAGCACTCTACGCTCCTGTGGTGGAGGGCAAACCCTCCCCTTTGCGCATTCACATCTATGACAACCCTCCGTTATTCGCGTGGTGCGAGCTGCTGTATTGGCGCTTTCATGGGAACCGTGCCCGACTGGAAGATATTCTGCTGAAGCGTAATCTGCTGCAAAAACATTTTGAGTGGTTTGCCAACCCGCCAACCGGAACCCGGCCGGCTTCTTCCCCAAACAGAATTGAGCTCCAGGCCGTAACCGCCGGCAACGGCGCCAAGGGATTTCTCTGGCGCGGAGCACAGAGCGGCATGGACAACACACCGCGCGGGCGTGGATGCGGCGGATATCGCGGGATTCTCTGGATTGATGCAATCTCACAACAGGCCCTCAACGCCCGGTGTATTGCCGAGCTTTACCGAGCTTTGGGGCATGAACAGGAGGCTCAAACGTGGCAAGCACGATTCGATGCGCTCGCCAAGGAAATCAACACCTTTTATTGGGATGAACGAGACGGATTCTATTATGACATTGCGTTCAAAGACGGGCAGCCCTGCCGCGTTAAGACGATTGCCTCGTTCTGGCCCCTGCTTGCTGGCGTTGTGCCCCCAGACCGTGCAGAACGGATGATTGCCTGCTTTGCCAAGGATCAGGAGTTTTTCGGTAAGTTCCCTTTTCCAACCGTTGCACGCAGCGATCCGGATTATGATGCTGCCACCGGAAACTATTGGCGCGGAGGCATCTGGCTTCCCACCGCCTATATGACCCTCCAGGGACTGGAACGAACCGGTGCCCGCAGATTGGCCGACCGTGCCGCCATGCGGTTGCTTCGCCAGATGTCTGAAACATACAAAACCGTTTCCCCTGCAACCATCTGGGAGTGTTACGCCCCGGAAGCAAACCTGCCCAGTACAGAACATGGCCGCAGAGTACGTTCCGGATTTTGCGGCTGGTCAGCATTGGGCCCCGTCAACCTGTTTTTGGAGAACATTCTCGGGTTCCGCTCGTTTGATGCCGTCACACACACCATCACGTGGCAGCCGCCGGAGCCAGAGGATGTTGATCACAAAATACAGTTTCCCATGGGTATTGAACACCTTACGTTTGGCGACACCACTGTATCCCTCTGGAGTAACGATTCCACCCTGCGCGTTGAAACTTCGCGTCCAATCACATTGATTTACCGAAACCGGACGTTTCCGTTTGCTCCGGGGAAACATGTGGTCTCCTGCGGCCAATAAGCCAACCTCTCAGAACCGCATCACACGTATAACCGCGCACACGATATTCTCCCAGTACGTGTCGTTTTGTCGGCGTATTCAATCACCTTGAAAAACGCCATACGCGAACAAAAACTTCCACCTCCAGTAAAAAAACATTGACAGTATAACTGTAAAACATGTATAATAGCCCCCGTTTCATCCCTTGGGGGATTAGCTCAGTTGGTTAGAGCGTCTGCTTGACATGCAGAAGGTCACTGGTTCGAGTCCAGTATCTCCCACCAAACGGACCGTAGCGCAGCCTGGTAGCGCGTTTGCTTGGGGTGCAAAAGGTCTCGGGTTCAAATCCCGACGGTCCGACCATCCCGCCTTTCCTACTCTTTTATTCTTACGCTTACGCATTGGTTCTCACCGAGGCGTTTTTTTATTGTGAAGCACACTGCTAGGAAACCACGATACCGTGCAGGTAACACGAGGATGGATCAAAACGTGTACTTTTAACGGATTAAACGAAGAATACACGGCTACCACCACCTGTTTATCCGCGACACAAACGTCAAAACCCCTGTCAACCGCCGGAAGTCTTTTTATCAGGGGAAATGTGCTGCATTATCTCAACAGACAGAGAACCAGGCTTTCCTCTAAGGCCCTCATGTACCACTCCGACGCCATCGGTCGGACGGCGGGTCATTCCGCGGATGGGGAGCGTAAATAGTCGGTGAGTATGTTTCTGTCACGGGGCGTATCGCCAAACCAGACGGTTTTAGACGAGATTGGCAGCCGAGTTTCGCTCTGAAGTCGAAACTGCTCTATCCAAACGGAGCGGCAGCCTCTTGGAACTATGAAGCCAACCGAGACTGACAGACGACCGTCACGAATGCGCACGCCAATGGCTCATAGCTCCTATTCCTACACCAACGCCCTCCTTGGCCGCCGCATCTCGAAAAATAATGAGTGCTACGGCTACAACGTCCGCGAGAAACTCATTTCCGCCAATGAGGTTTCTTACGTTTACACCGACACCGGCAACCATACCACCGCCTAGAGCAAAACCTACCCCGCCATCGACGACTTCGCGCCCCAATACGACCATGATGGAAATCTGACGCTTATTAAGACAGAACGAGTATTGGGTCAGTTCTGTACAACGCCGAAAACCTCCCTATTCGCTACCACGCTTTCTTCTGTCTCGCCGCACGATGCGGCTTTTTGTTAAAAACAGGCACCGTGTTCTCTCTTCGGGGGTTCGCGGACATCGGAACCTCAGCGCCTGTTCCACGTCCAAGTGAACTGGCGGTGTTTGCGAAGCCGTCTGGGCTTGTGGTACGATAGCGGGAGTAAAGAGGAGTTCACAGCCATTGACTTGTTGCCCTATCACACGTGCAGACTGGGAGCGGGGAGCCGCGCATTGCCTGAATAAGGGGCGGGTGGGGAATGCCCGCGTTTACCGTCTTGAAACGGCGACGGGGACGTTTGTTGTGAAAGATTTCCGCAAAAGCCCGTGGTGGGTGCGATGGACGTGGGGACGGTGGATGATTGGCCATGAGTTTCGGCTCATGCGAATGCTGGAGGAGCTGCCGGGCGTACCAAGCCGAGTATTCCGAATTGATGCCTATGCATTTGCCATGCCGTTCGTTAAAGGATGGACGCTGGGCGAGATCAACCAGAACAATTTGCAGGCATGGCGGGAACGGATGCGCGGAGTAGAGCATCCGACGAAGGAGATTGCGATACCCGTAACATATTTTAGGGCGTTGGAGCGAACGGTATGCGCCATGCACAGGCGCGGAATTGTTCACCTGGATTTGCGCAATGCCAAGAATTTGATTGTTACACCAGGAAGAGTTCCTGTGCTGCTGGATTTCCAATCCGGGATTAGACGCCAGTGGTGGGTTCCGCGCTGGGCTTGGAAGATCCTGTGTCTGGCAGATTTGTCTTCCGTTTACAAGCACTACTATCATTTTTACTTTATGCCCGGGCAGGGCGTCCCCTGCATATCCGGAGGGTTTCCAAAGAGCCGAGACCGACTCTTTCTCAAGCATTTGAAGCTTCGCAAGCTCTGGATGCTGAAGGGATATACCTTCATGCATCGACGAAAACCAAAAGATTATGAACAGGCGTTGATTGACGCAGCTTCCGGTGGAGGGCACTGATATGTTATCCATTTATCAGTGGGTCAATGGCAGTTTACGCGAGGTGGTAACCCCCGATGGTCCCTGCTGGATCAACATGGCGGATCCAACCACAGAAGAAATCCTTCGGGTTCAGACGCTAACCGGCGTTTCCCGAGAGTTTATTTCTGATCCGCTCGACCGCGATGAACGCCCGCGTTTGGATGTGGATGATGACGGGACGGTGCTGATCGTGGTGCATGTGCCTTATCATGAACCCAACGAGAACCTCCACCCCTTCAACACCCTACCCCTAGGCGTGGTTCACACATCTAACGCCGTTATCACCGTTTGCAACCGTGCCACACCCATCGCGGCGTCTTTCTTGGATCAGATCCGGCGGGTCTGCCCGCCGGAACAAAAGTTTCGTTTTACGTTTCATCTCTTGTGGCATGCGGCTATTCTTTATTTGCGGTATCTGCGCGATATTCGCCAGCGAGCCGACATGGTAGAGCAAGACCTGCACGAATCCATCTCCAATGAGGGGCTGATGCGATTACTCAACATCGAGAAGTCGCTGGTCTATTTCACCACGTCGCTGAAAGCTGACGACATTCTCCTAAGCAGAATCCGAACAACGCGCCAACTGGACATTGACGAGGATGATCTGGATGTTCTGGAAGATGTTCGTATTGAATACCAGCAGGCTCTTGAAATGGCCTCCATTCACAGCAACATTTTGACCGGGACGCTTGATGCCTTCGCCTCAATTATCAGCAACAATTTGAACAACGTCATGAAGTTTCTGACCTCTATGACGATTGTTCTAGCCGTGCCTACGCTCATTGCTTCTATCTTTGGCATGAATGTGTGGGTGCCATTTGGAAGTGCGGAAGCCGGAGGTTCATGGGGGCCGCTTGGGTTTTTGATCGTGTTAGGACTGGCGCTGGCGTTCGTCATGGTTACCATAATCTTCTTTTCCAGGCGAAAGTTCTTCTAATCTGCGTGCCCCTTCATGGCCACTCCAGAGAACACCCTTTATTCATACCTGCTGAAGCAGCGATGCCGTGTATGCATGGAGGCGACGTCTGGCCGCCCTACAGAAATGCAGTTACAGACGCTCTGGCAATCTTCCAGACTTCGGAAACAGGTCTTTTCGCTTGCGGACGGCACGCCAGTTGAAATTCTTGAACCCGGACGCTGGAACCGCTCTGCCGGCCCAGACTTTCAGGATGCGCTCATCTCCTTGGGCGGTTTTGTACGCCGAGGAGATGTAGAACTCCATGTATGCCCGCACGATTGGGATCTGCATCGGCATTCTGGAGATGCGGCATATAGTGGGCTTATTCTGCATGTTACATGGGAAACAGAACCCAAGGCGGAAACGCTTCCTCGCGGCGTGCCTGCCTTGGCGCTTCGCCCAGCATTAGAGCATGACAACCAACCGTTTATCTTCCCAACCCCACCGAAATCCATTTATGCACCACGACCTGACGGAACCGACTACCCCTGTAACATGTGCTTACGCCGTGAGCCTGAAGCGTTAAAGCGACTCCTCTCCGAAGCAGGCCGGTTTCGCCTGCAAACCAAGGCTCGAGTCTTTGCCGCCAACATGTGCGGAGCCGATCCGTTCCAAGCTTTCTATGAAGCCTTGTTGTCCGCCATGGGATATGGCGGAAACAGCGGCACGTTTAAACGGCTTGCCCGAGAAGTTCCATTTTCCCGTATTGCACACTTGACATCCCTGCAAAGATTGGCCGCACTAGCGGGCGTTTCAGGGTTGCTGCGCGAACAAGATCGCACGTTGTGGGATCTCTGGTGGGAAATCGGCATACCACCACCTGTTGAACCGTTCTCTTGGACGCTGCGCGGATTACGGCCGCAAAACCACCCGTTGCGCAGACTGGCAGGCGCAATCGGAATTCTGCATCAAATTGAAGATCTGTTTGAGCTCCCAATGGATAAACTATCCAAAGCCTTAACCGAAGCCTCCGGTCTATTACGGGAGTATGTCGGCTCGCGATCCGCCCTCATCGGTAAAAGCCGGGCGAATGCCATTATTGTAAACCTATTTGTCCCATACCGTTTAATGACTGGCAGCCTGTCGGCCTCCGCGTTAAACCATCTCCCCGGAGAAGCCATTTCCATGCCAATGCGGGAAGTCTGGCATCGGCTGACAGGCTCGTTGCATGATTTACCTACAGATGGATTGTTTCAGCAGGCACTCCTTCAACTTTATGCCGACTTTTGCCACAACGATGCCGTTACCTGCGGTGTCTGCCCCATTGCGCAACTGGGTTAACTGGCTGCGTCCTCTTGTTGGCAGAGCGCATCGCAACGAGCAACCCAACAGAGAGGGCATGAAGAAATGTGTTACGATACCTGAGGCTCATCCATTTCAACCCCATTCGTCAACGAGGTACCACATGAATCGTAGAACCTTTCTAAAAACGCTAGGCTTGGGAGCAGCTGCGTTAGCTACGCCCGGATGTCTTGGGCTCTCGCATTCAAACGGCATAAAGAAACCCCGCAACATTGTCTTTATTCTGGCGGATGATCTGGGCTGGGGCGATGTGAGCTGTTACGGTGCAACGCCGGGATTGACGCCTTTTTTAGACGCCTATGCCAAGCACGCCGTCCGATTTACTGATGCACACGCGCCGGCATCTACCTGCACCCCCACGCGTTATGCGATCTTCACCGGGCAATATGCCTGGCGGAAGCCTGGAACCGGAATTGCTCCGGGAGACTCCGCGCTTCTGATCGACACCCAAATCCCCACGCTCCCAAAGCTGATGAAAGCCTCTGGAATGGTTACCGGCGCTATCGGCAAGTGGCACCTTGGAATGGGGCCTGGGCCTGGCAAAACGAACTGGAACAAACCCATCTCCCCCTCCGCAAATGATATCGGATTTGACTACACCTTCCTGATGGCCGCAACGGCCGACCGCACGCCCTGCGTCTATGTTGAAAACGGCCAAGTCGTTGGATTAGATCCCAATGACCCTATAGAAGTCAACTATAAGCATAATTACCCCGGTGAACCCGATGGCAAACGCGACCGGGCATCCCTCAAAATGGATTGGGATTTTGGCCACAACAACGCCATCGTCAACGATATCGGGCGTATCGGGTACATGAAAGGCGGACACAACGCACGCTGGCGCGATGAAGACATGGCTGACATCTTTGTTGAAAAAGCGATTTCCTTTATTGAAGCCCACCAGAATGAATCCTTCTTCCTGTATCTAGGAACCAACGACATTCATGTGCCGCGCGTGCCGCATCCTCGTTTCGTTGGCAGCACACCCTTTGGCCCCCGAGGGGATGTCACCCGGCAATTCGATGACAGTGTGCGGCGTATCATCGAGAAATTGCAGGCCTTGGGATTAGAACAAGACACTCTCGTAGTCATCACCTCCGACAATGGCCCCATGGTGAACGATGGCTACAAAGATCGTGCAGAGGAATTGCTCGGTTCGCACAAACCTGCCGGCGACTGGCGCGGGCATAAGTATCTCCCGTATGAAGGCGGCCACCGAATTCCCTTTTTTGTCGCTTGGCCTGGCGTAATTCCCGGCGGACAGACCAACTCCGCACTCATCTCCCTCGTTGACTTGGGCGCTACCTTCGCAGCCATGCGCAGCGTTTCATTACCCGACAATGCCCTGCCCGACTCTTTTGATCAGAGCGCCACCTTTCTAAATCCAAGCGCCCCGAGTTCTCGCCAAAACCTAATCTGTCAAGATTACCAGCTCAATCTTCGCGCGGGCGACTGGAAGTATATCGTGCCCAGACCCGCCGGCAATACGCCAAGCACAAAAAACAATCCCCTCAACGGACAGCTTTATAATCTGCGCCAAGACCCCTCCGAAAAAAATAATCTCGTCAAACAAGAACCCGAACGCGCGAAAGCCATGTATGCCACGCTCCTGCAAGCCATTCAGGCCGGGCGGACGCGGCCTTAGGCTTTCCTTCTGCAAACATTCTTGATACACTAAGCGATAAAATGAAAGGACACCCTGTGAAAGCTGCCCTCACTCTTCTGTCGTTATGCTTAACCGCCGCCGTGCGTGCCGCCATCACTCATCTCGAGTTCATTCCCTCAGGCGTCCCTGCGTTCATTGGCAGACCAGACCTTGCCATCGGCACGCTCACACTCTCCGCCGACCGTGCAGAATCACAGGGAACCGTGACCCTCTCCCTCTCCGGCACCAACCCGCGCGACCTTAAAAGCCTTGCACTTGGTCAAACCAAAGCTCGCATCAACGGCACCAAGGCCACCTTCCAAGTGCCAATCAATCCAGGCAACAACACCTATACTCTCTTTGCAGAACCCAGCCCGCGTGCCGACCTCCGCCGCAAGCTCGTCATTGAAAACAAATCCGTACGTATCGGCAGCATCGTAACCAGCCCCATGCAGCTCGTGGATGGCAAACGAAAAAGTAAGAACTTCCGGATCCCAGGAATCGTTGAAACACCCAAAGGCACGTTAGTTGCCGTCTTTGATAACCGTTTCAATCACGCCGGAGATCTCCCTGCCGATATTACCGTAGGCGTAAGTATCTCAAAAGATCACGGCACCACATGGTCCCCCATCCGAACAGCCCTCGACTGCAATGGACTGCCTGGAGGAAACGGTATTGGCGACCCTGCCATTCTCGTCGATCCATCCAACGGCCGCATCTGGATAGCCGCCCTGCGCGCCCCCAATTCCGGGCATCCCATCTGGAGCTCCTCCTCCGGTACCCTAGATCCCAAAAACTGCGGTCAATTCATCTTGGCTTACTCCGACACCGAAGGCCGTTCCTGGTCAAAACCTATCAATATCACAGCTGAAGTCAAACGTCTTGGCGACTCGGATACCGCCTCCTGGGGCCTTGTTTTCCAAGGGCCGGGAGCCGGGATCGCCATGAAAGACGGCACACTCGTCTTCCCCGCTCAAATCTGGGGGAACAAAGGCAAAGCACCCCACCATGGTCTGCTCGTTTACTCCAAAGATCACGGTAAAACTTGGACCAGCTCAAAAGCCATGCCCTTCGGCGGATCAGAATCCACGGTGGCTCAATTACCCGATGGGTCTCTCCTCTTAAATACTCGAGAAGGCGGCGGTGCCGCTACACGTATCACCGCCCGCACCACCGACTTAGGGGAGACTTGGGAGAAAGTCTCCACCACCCCCCTTCGCCAGCCCAACAACCTCTGCCAGGCTGCCCTGCTCGCCATAAACGACAAACTTTACTTCTCCAACCCAAATTCTTCTAAGCGAGATACCATGACCCTGCGCGTCTCAGCCGACCAGGGGAAAACATGGTCTAACGGGCTCGTCTACGATCCGCGCAAGGGTGCTGGGTATTCGTCTCTGTGCCCCGTTGGCAAAGATGCCCTGGGTGTAATCTACGAAGGTGAAAGCGATTACCACTACTTCCTGCGGATCCCGTTGGACGACTTGAAATAAGTAGTTTATACAACGCGCCCTACGACGCCTGCGCGGTTATGACCGACACCAGCACGCACCTTGCCCGGCACTGTTCCTTCCTGGCGCTCGACTTCGAAACCACCGGAACCGTCAAAGGCTACCCGAGCCTCCCCTGGCAGATCGGCGCCGTCTCTCTCCGTGACGGCGCTGTAACGCTAGAAGCCCCTTCCCTGGACAGTTATCTCCATGTTCCCGAAGATTGGCCTTTTTCGCGCCATGCCCCCGGCGAACATCGAGCCAATCGAGCTGCTATCGCCGCCGCGCCCCCTCCCCTCGAGGTCTGGCAGAGCCTTCACCCCCTTCTACTTCAATCCATTCCGGTAGCTCACAATGCCGCAACCGAACGAACCATTTTGGCTCGCCTGGCTCCCCTTGCGCACTATTCCTGCTGGGTCGACACCCTGTCGCTTACCCGCCGCGCTTATCCCGGGCTTCCAAGCTATGCACTGGAGCGTCTAATCCCCTGCCTCCGATTACAGCCCCGTTTGGATCGACTCGTCCCCGGGCGGGCTCCCCATGATGCATTTTACGATGCTGCAGCCTGCGGTCTGCTTCTGGAACATCTCCTCTCGCTCCCCGGCTGGACCACCCTCACTCTTGAAGCTCTGCTTGAGGCCAGCCATGCCTAATTCCGTTCGCGTTCAATCGACCTTTGCGCCCCTCGGCGTCATTACCCTCGCCCTTCTGCTCTGCACCCTCAACAGTGCCGCCACTCACCCTGAGCTCTCTATAACTTCACCCGACAAGATCTACCAACAACTATTCATTGGGCAGATTCTTTCTCTCCCCCTTTTTCTTTTGCCCATCCTGCTTGAGGCCATTTTCGGGAACCGCAGACGCCTCATTCAATGGTTTCACTGGGGAACACCGCTCCCCTTCCGAGCCTTCACGGGGCTCTTTATCGCCCTGCTCCTGGCCATCCACGCCCTCACCGCCATTCTTGCGCCCACTGAAGTCCAACCCATGGTCTCGCTGCTCACCTCTATACCATGGCATCAAAAGGCCGTTATTGGTGGGTTTCTCGTGATCTCAACCCCCCTTCTCGAGGAATTTCTCTTTCGCGGCATTCTCCTCCACGCCGCCCCGCCAAAAATCATGCTGCCACTCAGTGCACTCCTCTTTGCCCTTGCCCATGGAATCAATGCCTTTCTTGCGCCGCTCTTTTTCTTCGGATGGTTTCTAGGACTCCTGGCGCTCCGCCAACATTCCCTTCTGCCCGGCATCCTCCTCCACGCCGCATTAAACCTCCTCACGCTCCTGACACTCTAGTCTTCCTTACCCAAAAAAGAAGGGCGCCCCGGTTCCCCGGGACACCCTGTGTTTGGTTGATCAACCCGCGTACATTCCCGAGGATCACAATCCCTCGCGCATCCGGCGCGACGTCCGCACCGCACAAAACGCCTTTCCGCACATCGAGCAATGATCATCATCATGTGTCGCGCCCGACTCCGCCCGCGTCCGCAACCACCGCTCACGTGCCGCGCACGGATCCAGAGCCACATCAAACTGAGCATTCCAATCAAAACGATACCGCGCATCCGCCATTCGGTCATCCCGCTCCCGCGCACCCGGAAGCCCCCGCGCCACATCTCCCGCATGTGCCGCAATCAGATAAGCCACGCACCCCTGATGCACCTCCGCCGCATCCGGCAGGCCCAAGTGTTCCGCAGGCGTCACATAACACAACAGGCTCGCCCCATACGTTGCCGCCGCCGTTGCGCCAATCGCCGAAACAATGTGGTCATACCCCGGCGCAATGTCTGTAACTACAGGCCCCAACACATAAAACGGAGCCCCGTCACACACCTCCTGCTCCCGTTCCATATTCATCTGCACCTGATTAAACGGAATATGCCCGGGTCCCTCCACCATCACCTGAACCCCTCGTGCCCGGCACCGCTGCACCAGCTCCCCTAGCACTGAGAGCTCCGCAAATTGCGCCTCATCGCTTGCGTCCGCCAGGCACCCTGGGCGAAGTCCATCCCCCAGCGACACCGTCACATCATGTTTCACCAGAATTTCCAACACCTCGTCCCAATGCGTATACAGAGGATTCTCTGCACCATGCCGTTTCATCCACTCGGCCATAATCGCCCCGCCCCGCGAGACAATCCCCATCTTCCGTTTCATCGCTAAAGGCACATGCGCCTGCAGCAACCCCGCGTGCAGCGTCATAAAGTCCACCCCCTGCTCCGCTTGCTCCCGAATCACCTGAAGCAGGTAAGACGGATCCATCTCCGGGATCTCTCCATCCAGGCGTGAAATCGTCTCATAAACCGGTACCGTCCCCAGCGGCGCCGGCGAATGATCCAGCATCCCTTGGCGAATCTCCCGCAGTTCCCGCCGGATCTCCTCTCCCCCCTTACCCGTTCCAACCGAAAGATCCATCACAAACTGCGCCCCAGCCGCCAACGCCACGCTCAGCTTTGTCAGTTCATCCCCCTTCCCCGAACGCGTTGGCGACCGCCCCAAATTAGCATTGATTTTTGTCGAAAACAAACGCCCCACACCCGTTGGTCGAACACCCCGATGAGCTGGATTCAACGGAATGACCGCCCGGCCAGCCGCCACCACTTCCCGCACGTCCTCCGGAGTACACCCCTCCGCCTGCGCAACGGCCTGCATCGCTTCGGTAATCATCCCTTGCCGAGCAGCTTCCAACTGTGTCATCGCAACCTTCCTTTACCTTAAAATCTCGCGAAAAATACGCGCTCATCATACCAAAAATCAACGCGTCCCGAGTTCAAGGCAAAATCGAGACGAGACGCCCCCAAATCCAGAATGGTGAAAACATAAACAAAAAGGCGTCCATCTGTTCTGCCGCTTCAATAACACGAACCGTGTGCCTGCCTTCCCTCGAAAATCCCTTTTAGGCAGGTACGGCGCAAAAAACACCCTCCCTTCCCCCAGAAAGAGCCCCTCTCCAAAAAGAAGTCTGTGGTTCCTGCGGGGGGCTTTTGCTATGCTTTATATCACCAAAGGATCATATCATGGACTTTACAAAGCCTGTCAATGCCGCCACGAAAACATCGGCTGCACCTAAGCGCGGGTGGGGGCGCACCGTGCTGGTTTGGGTTAGTCTGGCAGCGGCACTTCTAATAATGGGTGTGTTGTGCCTGCCCATGTTATGTTCGACTGGCTGGGTGCAGGCACTGGTCGTGAACAAACTCAACCAACAGTTAGCTCCGGCCTCGATTTCGGTTGGAACATGGTCATTCCGTTGGTTTGGAGAACAGCGGATTGAGCAAATCGTCTTTTGCGATCCGACACGTGGAGTTTCCCTCAACGTGAAGCAACTCCGCGCCAACAGCTTGTGGGCCTTGCTCCCAATGGGGCATGTAACTGCGGAGATATTCGTTGAGACGCCAGAGGTATCGCTCACAAAGCCTGCCGCAAACACAACGCCCCCTATTGAAGCCCCGCAATCCGAGATGAAAGGCGCCCAAACCGAAAGCCCCACAATCGGCACACCGATAATCCCTGCGTGGGCACTTTCAACCCGGCTCCACGTTTCAGAGGCCGTTCTGCGCATGGCCGGAGCTCCGGAACCTCTGCTTACTCAGGGAGCGTTGGAAATGACAATCCCTGCATGGGATCAGCCCATCGCCGTTCAATTCCAAGCGCAAGTCATCGGTGCCGAGACAAAAGCGGAGGCCATATTACCCGCGCTGACCGCATGCCTGCAACAGCTCGGCACCCCATGGGTAAATACGGCTCGGCTTGATGTCAAAGCGCGGTGGGGGCAGGGTTCGCTCCAGCTCTCCGCTCCCTCCGGACGCCGTATCCCAAACATGCAGGCCAAGCTTTCACTCAATCTCGCACAAGCACTCGCCGCAGCGCGGTACTGGAACGTGCTTCAGGCTCCAGAAGTTATACTCACGCAGGGCACCGCCACCCTTACTGCCTCACTCAAAGATGGCCCTGGCACCGGATTGTTAAGCCTTTCCTCTGCCCTGCGCACCGAAGCGCTCGCCCTCAGCTACAATGGCAAGCCCATTCAGTGTTCGCCCCAAGTGAATCTCTCCGCCGTATTCGACCCGAATAACCCGCTTACAGGCAGTATTGAACGACTCTCCATTGATTTGCCCGGACTTATTGCCTCCGGTTCCGGTTCGTTGGAAGCCGGGGAACTTTCCGCATGGTTGAAAACAGAGACCCTGCTTGACACGTTTGGACCATTCCTTGGCGGCCTAACACTTGCACAGCCGCTGGATCTCCGACTGGATGCCAAAGCCGCCTCTGGCTCCGGTTCGCTCAAGTTGACCGCCGTCTCCGGACAAACCGCCGTAGGTTCACTGGAAGCCACTGCCACAGGCATTTCCCTGGCCTCGCATTCCGTTCAGGCACTCAAAGTCTCTGCACAGGCCGATTTAGCGCAAGCCGTTCAATTTGTAAGTCACCCAGAAGGGTGGCAGGTGGCCGGGACCGGCCTGCTCCACGCGTCTGCCTCCGGTTCTCTGGAGGCGTTTCGAGCCAAGCTGCTCTTTGCCCTGCGCGATGCCGCATTTTCCTCTGCCGCATGGAACGTCCAGACTTCCAGTTTGCTTGAAGGAGAAGCCTCTCTCCACCGCACAGCCGAGGGTGCTTTAGAGTGCTCCGAATTTTCCATGAAAGCACCCTTTCTCACCGCCGTAGGCAAGGCCTCGCTTCCCCGAGGTGCGAACCTTCCAACCCTCACGTTGGAAGGTTCGCTCACGCCGGCAAACGCCCTTCGCTGGCGGCGCACCGAAAAGGATACATCGCTGCCAGAGATTCAAGGCGAGCTAGCCTATACATTCGCCTGCACCTCCGACAAAACGCCCCAGATTAATCTGCGGCTGAGTTCGGAAAACCTGCAGATACAACCTAGCGGATGCCCAGCACTGGCCTTGCCATTCACACTGACCACGACCGCGCTCCTCGCGGAAGAGCCGCAGCTAAACACGTTCTCTCTGACCTCCGCCCCGCTTGCGATTGAGGCGAAAGGGCACTATGTGCCCAAAACCGGGACGCTTTCCCTGGAAGGCTCGCTCACCCCAGACTTCGCAGCCATCTGGGCATTGCCCTGTTTTACTACCTATCGAGAAAGCGGCTTTGGCCTGTCCGGGCGGCACACAACGCCTTTCCAGTTTAAAGCTCCGATCCTAAACGGTTCGGCGGGGCTCTTCAATTACGGTAAAGGCGAAGCCTCCGTTCAATTTGACCAAATCACCGTTCCAGGCCTGAACATCCCGGGAGGCGAAGCCAAGTTAACACTCTCCGAAGCCGTGGCTGCACTAGATGGCACCTTCAACGTCAATGGCGGAAATGTCTTCCTCTCGCCGCGCCTCAATCTCTCCGTCCAGCCCTACACCTTAACCTTTCCAGATAATACCGAGCTCCTGCGCGGCGTTCAGTTAACGCAAGAGCTACTCGACACCGGGCTGAAAGCCGTCAATCCGCTCCTGCCAGGCTCCGCCTCGCCAGCAGGGGCTCTGCACGTACGCAGCCGGGCATTCCGCATGACACTGGACGATCGCCCGTTAGCCTCCCTGAGTACCATTCTCGACATCCAAACCGAAGGGTGCCGAGTGAAGCCAAACGGCACATTAGGCTCTATCTTGGGACTGCTCCGCGCACGCGAACGTGTCATCTCCATGCCTGATCAGACATTCACCGTAACCGTTGAGGAAGGCAAGTTGGTCTGTGAACCGATTCAAATGCAGTTCTCCGGCGCCAAGTTGGAATGCTCCGGCACCACCGATCTAACCACCCGCGAAGTGGATTATGTTGTTGTGCTTCCTCTAACCCGGCAATTATTGGGCGACCGCCTCTCCAAGCGCATCGGAGCAGACCAGACGCTTCGCCTGCCGATCCGCGGCACTGTAGACAACCCCAAGCCGGACACCGCCCCCCTGGTTGCCCTTCTGCGCGATTCACTCGTTGGGCGGGTTACGGAAAAGTTGTCGAACCGTCTTGGGAAAGCGCTCCAGAAAAGCGGTGAAGCCGGATTGGAAGTTGGCGGAGCAGCACACGATGTGGCCAAAGAAACATTAGACGCCGTAGGAAACGGCAGTGATACCGTAAAGCTGCGCCTCGAAGAGGCTCTCCGAAACGTATTCAAATCCAAACGGAACAACTAACCCTAGGACATCCATGGCAGACTGGAACATTAAACCGCGCAGCGCTCGCTGTTCCGCCTGCGGAAAAGTCTTTGAGCCCGGCGGCTCCGGGCATTCGCTGTTGGAATTGACAGAAGATGGCACCTTTGCTCGGCGAGACCTTTGCCCCGCCTGCTTTTCCGCATTACCGCCGGAAACATTACAATCGCTCCCCGGAGCCTGGGCGTTCACCTTGGCCAACACCGCCAAAAGCAAAACCCGGGAAGCCCCCCTCCGAAAAGAAACTGCCGAGCACCTGCTGCGGGTTTTGCTGGAACGAAACGCACCTGCCGATCGTGGTGTCTGTTACGTACTGGCCATCCTGCTCGAACGCAGCCGGCAATTCATCGAACGCCGCATCAGCCGGGCGCCTGATGGGCGCAGAATCCGTCTCTATGAACAACGGGGCACCGGAGATCTTTTCCCGATTGAAGACCCCGGACTCAAGCCGCAGGATCTTCCGGCCATTCAAACGCGTGTTCTGGCATTACTCGAAGGCAAAATCTCACTTCTCTCCGCCGCGCATGCCCATGTTAAACGGCGTTCATGGCGCCCCTGCTGTGCTAGGCCGGTAAAACGTATACGAAGGATCTCCCGATGAGTGGCACTCGTATTCTTTCCTATATCCTCTGCATCATGTTGTGCGTTGCGTTGATTTATATCTGGAACCGGGGCGCCCAGCGGCGACGGTTCACCCGGGTTTTCGGACGACAATCCAACCCCGCCTGGACTCCGGAAAACATCCCTTTTCTGGCCGCCTTGGAGACCGCCTATGGCCTCCGGCGAGGACAAGCGCGTGCACTCCCCCCAGAGACCACCCCCATGGCGCTTTATCTTACGCTCTATCCCACGCACTGTATCTATGACAATGCAGAAAATGACCGCTTTATCGCCGCATTGAAAACACACTTGTCCAAACTTCCCAACGAAGTGCTCACACAGCCGCTTGCCCAGCTTGCCCGTGCCTGGCAGCAAGCCGCCGACGTATCGGCCAAATAATCCCGGAGACCTTCCCATGCTCGCAGATGCCCGTTTCTTTCTCATCGACCTGATGCCCATCCTCTATCGCGGGTATTTTGTCTTTCTTAAGAAGCCCCGCCGAACCGCTACAGGCCTGAACACCTCCTCGTTGGCACTGTTCGCTTCCACTATCGAGCAAATCCTGCGAACCTTCTCCCCCACGCATCTGGCCATTGCAGCCGAGAGTCTCACGCCGACCTTTCGCCATCAGAAGTTTCCACCCTACAAAGCTCAACGGGAAAAAATGCCGGAAGATATCGCTGCCGCCATCGGACAAGCCGAAGAGCTGGCCGCCGCGTGGGGCATTCCGGTGGTACGGGCAGATGGATTCGAAGCGGATGACGTGCTCGGGACACTGGCCAGCCGTGCCGCTGCCGAAGGGGCTCAGGTAGTCATTGCCTCGCCTGATAAAGATTTGGGGCAATTGGCCGCCCCGAATATTGCCATCTTCCGCCCGGGCGAACAGGCGCCTCTCTCAGCAGATGCCATCTGCGCCCAATGGGGTGTCCAAACGCCCGCCCAACTAATCGACTATCTGGCGCTTGCGGGCGATACCAGCGACAATGTGCCCGGCATTCCCGGTGTGGGGCCCAAAACCGCCAAACGGCTGCTTCACCAATTCGGTTCGGTAGAAAATCTCCTTGCCCATGCAGCCGAACTCTCCGGAAAAACCGGCGAAGCCGTCCGTGCCCATATCGAAGATGTAAAGCTCAGTAAATTTTTAGTAACGATCGTGCGTAATGTCCCGATCGATCTCCCTCTCGACGCCCTGCGCGTCCGCCCGCCAGAACTCGCCCGTCTGGCGCCCGTGCTTCGTAAATATGAGCTTAATACCATAGCCAACCGCCTGGGTATTGCGGCCAGTGCCGCCCAAACTCAGCTCTTCGGCGGCGGAGAAGCCTTTCGTTCCGAAACCGCAGCCCCTACACCCGCCCGCCGAACACTGACCACTCAGCCACATGAATACCGCCTAGTTCAAACCCCTGCCGAGCGTGAAGCTCTGGTGCAGCAGCTCCTTGCCGAGCCCCGTATAGCCTTCCACATGCAGGCCTCCGGACTTCATCCAAAGCATCCTCGTGCCATTGGGTGTGCCTTCGCCATTGCCGGCGGACAGGCGTGGTATATCCCGCTCCCCGCAGATGAAGCCGGGCAGCGTGAAGCGCTGCATACCTTTGAACCGGTCTTGGCCTCTCCCACCATCCTCAAAGTTGGTCACGATCTCAAATACGACCGAACCGTGCTCCGCCGGATTGGGCTGGATTTACAAGGCCCTCTTCGCGACACCCTCTTAGCACACTATCTCCTAGCCGCCATCGATCGCCACGATCTCGGCTATCTCGCCAACGTTTTTCTGGATTACACGCCCATTGCGCTCACGACGCTTCTGGGCACCGACAAAACCCGATCGCTCGCCGATTTGCCGCCGGAAACCGTCCTGGACTATGCCGCCGAATCCGCCGACATGGCGCTCCGCCTGGATGACATCCTACTTCCAAAGCTCAAAGAGGCAGCGCTTCTACCCCTTCTTGAAACCTGTGAAACTCCTTTGGCCGGAGTGCTGCTCGACATGGAGCAGGCCGGAGTGCGCATCGATCCCGCCGCGCTCCGCCGCTTTCGTGCCGAACTTGAAGGCGAAATTCTCCGCCTGGAGTTAGCCATCCGCGATTACACCGGCGCTGGCGTCAACCTCGCCTCCCCCAAGCAGATGGGCGAGTTTCTCTTTGGGCAGCTTCAGCTTGAACCCTCCGTCAAACGAAC
Organism: uncultured Lentisphaeraceae bacterium; assembly: GCA_937892925.1. GTDB lineage: Bacteria > Verrucomicrobiota > Kiritimatiellia > RFP12 > DVOR01 > Spyradenecus. The sequence continues at coordinate 71,966 of CALBHX010000116.1, read as the reverse complement.
CCCGCGCGGACAATTTCCAACAAACGAAGAGCTTCTGCTCAAACTGCGCGATCGCCACCCTGTAGTAGATCTGCTGCTTGATTGGCGGGCATGCGTCAAACTGAAAAACACGTACGTTGACCGGCTGCCCGAGCACATTGACCCGAGAGATGGCCGAATTCATACCACCTTCAACCAGACCCTCACTGACACGGGGCGGCTCTCATCCTCCGACCCAAACCTTCAAAATATCCCCGTCCGCTCCGAGCGCGGCCAACGGATCCGCGCCGCCTTTGTTGCCCGTGCTCCTGGGTGGCAGCTGCTCTCCGCCGACTATTCGCAGGTGGAGTTGCGCATCATGGCCTCCATGAGTGGGGATGAGCGTATGATTGCAGCCTTCCAGCACGGTGAAGATATCCACGCGCAGACCGCCAGCGTGGTCTACGGCACCCCCCTCTCAGAGGTAACCCCTCAACAACGCAGCCATTGTAAGATGGTAAACTTTGGCATTATCTACGGCATTTCTGCCTTCGGCCTCGCTTCCCGCCTGCGCATCCCGCGGCGCGATGCGCAAGATTTGATTGATGCCTACTTTGCGCAATATCCCGCCATTAAAGCCTACATGGAGCACTCCATCGAAGCCGCCCGTGAAAGCGGCTTTGCCAAGACCCTTTTTGGGCGGCGCCGTGCCGTGCCCGAGATCCGCTCCCGCAATGCCACCACCCGCAATGCCGCCGAACGAATCGCCATCAATATGCCCATTCAGGGCACCGCCGCCGACATCATTAAATTCGCCATGGTTACCATCGCTCGGCGGCTGAATGAGCAGCACCTCCGCACACAAATGATCCTCCAAATCCATGACGAGCTCCTCTTCGATGTCCCCGATGACGAAGTCGAGGCCGTCCGTCCCCTTGTCCGCGAAGCCATGGAAAGCGTTGCCCAACTGGCCGTCCCGCTGCGCGTCTCACTCGGAGTCGGCGCCGATTGGCTCTCCGCTCATTAATTCTGTTTCAATTCCCGCACATGAACCCGATCCTTCCGCTTATCTTTGCTTCCGGGCTCCTTTCTCCAGAAGCCCAAACCTTTCTTTCAAGCCTGCCAACCGAGATCCAAAGCCGTCAGGCGAAAGCCATTGAACAGGCCTGCGCCGGCCAGCCTGAAGCACTTCAGGCCATTCGGAAAGAGCGGCTCAAAAAGGCTTCTCCATATTCTTCTGACGATGCTCTGGCGATCTCTAACGGCACGTTCCAGGTGCCCGGGCGTACCCTTCCCTATCGCGTGTATACCCCGCGGTACAAGCCCGAACCGACGCAAACCGTACTCTATCTCCATGGCGGCGGCTGGGTAATCGGCGGGCTGGATTCCTGTGATGCCTTCTGTGCCGCCCTAGCTAAAGCCTCCGGGCAGCGCGTTCTCTCTCTGGCCTATCGCCTGGCTCCCGAACACCCCTATCCCGCCGCCATAGAAGATGCCCGGGACGCATTGGCCAAAGCCCAGCAATGTTTCCCCGGCCAATGGATCGCAGCAGGCGATTCTGCAGGCGGGAATCTGGCGCTCGCGCTAGCCCGAACGACTGCGCTTGACGGCCTTTTGCTTTTTTACCCTGTGGTCGATGCCATCACCAGCCGCACTGCCTCCTGGACAAAGTATGCCCGCGGATTTGGACTTGATGCTTCCCTGATGGAAGCCTTCAACCGAGCCTACGCACCCGAAAACGTCCGGAGCAGCGATGCCCTAGTCTCACCTGCACGCGTGCCGCCGGAACATCTGCCGCCTACACTCCTGGTAGCCGCCGAGCGGGATATCCTCGCCGATCAGGGTGAACACTTCACCGCCGTATGCACCCAACGCGGCCTCCCCATCCAACGGCAGGTTATCCCCGGAAGCGTCCATCTTTTTATCACCGTGCCCGGGCAGCCTAAAGCCCGCGCGGAAGCACTTGCATCCGCCGTCTCGTTTCTGCGCCGGCTGCGCACCCCGAACAACCGCCCGCACCCAACACCAAATGAACCCGCCCCGACTTTGGAGTAAAACCGCCCCGCGTTTACCGGCTCCCCGGCGCGAGTTGCACACGGGCGCGTTCTGCTGCAAGCACGAACCCGTGCAAAGCCATGCAGGGTAAGTGCCATTATGATAACCTATAGGTGTTATGGCGAGTTTCAATTATGTTGCATTGAATCGGGCAAAAGCCAAGGTGTCGGGAGCATTAGACGCTGCCGACCGCCGGGGTGCTCTCGCCGCTCTGAAGGCGCAGGGATTGATGCCGCTCTCCATAACAGAAAGCGGGAATACGGCAGGAAGTCAGGCTGTGCCCGGAAAAACCAAAACCGCCCGGGCTCCAAGCACAGCGCGAATGAAGCCTGCCGAAGTGCTTCTCTTTTCCTCTGAGCTGGCAGATTTGCTCGAAGCAGGAATGACGCTGGGCGCAGCGCTGAATGCGCTGGCCAACCAGGGGGAACCTTCCGACCCTATTTGTGCCGTCTCGGCAGACCTGCGCGATCGAATTCTGCGAGGCGAAGCCTTTTCAGACGCTGTGGATGCGCATCCGCGCAGTTTCCCGCCGATTTACGGGAATATGGTGCGCGCAGGCGAAGCCTCCGGAGCCATGGTGGAAGTGCTCCATCGTCTTTCGGAACACTACGAGCGCAATCAGAACATGAAGAGCAAAATTGTCTCGGCGCTGACGTATCCGGCGATTGTTCTGGCCATGGGCGTTGGAGCCGTTGTGTTCGCCATGGTCAAAATTGTGCCGCAGTTCACCACCCTTTTCAGCAGTATGGGGCGCGAGCTTCCATTACCCACGCGAATGCTCATCGGGATGAGTGACGGACTTTTGAAATATGGCGTCTTCTATGCTGTAGGAATTGTTGTCGGCATCGTCCTGTTCCGCAAGTGGATTAACGGTGCCGGGCGGACGCAGTGGGATGCCTTCAAGCTGCGCGTTCCGTTGATCAAGGGTCTCATCGCCAGCGGAGCCTATGCTTCCCTAGCTTATACCATGCAAACGCTCCTGGCCAACGGCGTCAATGTGCTCAATGCCCTGCGCATCTCGGAAGAAACATGCGGCAATGCCGTAATCGGCGCCGCATTGAAAACTGCGCGCGAACGTGTAACCGACGGCACAACTATCTCTGGGCCATTAGCTCAGAGCGGCGTCTTCCCCCGCATGATGACAGACATGATGGCATTGGGGGAACAGACGGGCAACCTGCCCGCCGCGTTGGGGCACATCGGCCGCCGTTATGAGGCCGAGCTGGATCGCAACATCAAGATCTTCACCACGGCGCTGGAGCCGCTGCTGATTCTCTTTGTGGCGGCTATTGTCGGCTTTGTGGCGATAGCCATTCTCTCGGCCGTCTTCTCCGCAACTTCGGCTATGGGTCAATAATCCCCGGAAAGGAAATAAACGCATGAACTTCTCCAATCATTCCCGCCGCGCAGGCTTTACCCTCGTAGAGCTGCTTCTCGTCATTGCTATCCTGGGCATTCTAGGCTCGGTGGTGGTGGTCAACTTTGGCGGCGCAGGCGATAAATCGCGTAAAGCCGCAACCCTCACCTCCATTGGTGCAATCGAGCAGGCCATTCAAATCTATAAGATGGAAACCGGCCGTCTGCCCAAGACGCTTGAGGATCTGACGGTTGGCATCAATGACGATGAGCCGCTCCTCAAATCCGGTGCGCTGAATGATGCTTGGGGGCTTCCCTTTGATTATAAAGTGGAAGGGAAAAAATACACGATCCGCTCCGCTGGAGCCGATGGTAACCTGAACACAGAAGACGATCTCACCAACTAAACGGCAGTTGGCGCATGATCACCCTCGAACTGGACACCGGAGAATGCCTTCAGGCCGAACGCGGCACCCCGTTGAGCGCGGTGCTTCCCGCGTTCGTTGACGGGTTGCCTGTATTGGCAGCGCTCATGAACAACGATGTGGTGCCGCTGGATGCACCCATGTTGTACGATGCCCAGATTCGCCCGCTGACACTGGCCGACAGCGAAGGATGGCAGGTCTATCGGCGAACGCTCTGTTTTCTGGTGGCCAAAGTCCTTCATGAAGCTTTCCCGCGTATTGATTGCCGGATTCGTCAAAGTTTCGGGCACAACGCGCTCTATTGGACATGGGACGTTCCGCCAACAGAGCGGGAGGCGCAGGTGGCTGCGCTTCGGGCAGGCGTAGCCAGACTCATCGCCGCCGACACCCCCATCGCGCATCGGCTTTTCCCCTATGCCGAGATTTTGGAACGTTTCCGTGCCGCAGGGCAGGAAGACAAGGTCAATCTGCTGGCGCACCGTAACCCGCCCGCGTTGGCGCTCGTTGTCTGTGGTGCGTTCTATGATTTGCCGCAGGGAATCATGGCCACTCACGCCGGGGCACTTGAGCTCTTCGATATTGTGCCTCTGCGCGAAGGGTTTGTACTGGAATTCCCCGGCGTCAAAACGCCGAAAGCCCTCGACCCCATGCCGCCTTACGACTTCCTTTTTGAAGTTTATGCCGAGCATTTGCGATGGGGCGAAATCATCGGCATCCGAAACGCAGGAGAATTGAACGCCGCCATTGCCGATGGCTCAGTGGCCGATGTAATCAACACCGTTGAAGCCCTGCACGAACGCCGTCTGGCATCCTTTGCCGATCAGATTGCCTCTCGCGTGCCGCGGCCGCACGTGGTGTTGGTGGCCGGCCCCAGCTCTGCCGGGAAGACGACCTTCGCCATGCGCCTTTGTACACACCTGCGTGTGTTGGGGCTGAAGCCGGCGTTGCTTTCCACCGACAATTATTTTGTTGGAGACGCCCGTAATCCGCGCGATGCAGCGGGCAATCTGGACTATGAACACCTGGATGCCGTTGATCGGCCGCGCCTGAATCTTGACCTAATCCGCCTGTTAAGGGGAGAAACCATCGCACTGCGGAAGTTCGACTTCAAACAACGGGAAGGATATGACTCCGATGAAACACTGGCGCTGGATCCCCAGCGCGGCGTTCTCGTGATTGAAGGCATCCACGCGCTCAATCCGGATCTTACGCCGGATATTCCCCGTCAGGAGAAATTCCTAATCTACGTGAACGCCCTTACACAGCTGGCCATCGACCGGAACAACCGAATTTCCACCATTGACAATCGACTGCTGCGTCGAATGGTACGCGATGGGCAATTCCGGGGGCGGAGCCCCCGTGAAACCCTCCGGTTATGGCCCAGTGTCCGAGCTGGCGAAGAGCGGTGGATCTTTCCCTTCCAGCATTGCGCAGATGCGGTGTTCAATACTGCCCTGGATTATGAAATTCCAGTCTTGAAAACCTTGGCCGGGCCATTGCTGAACCAGATCAAACCCTATCACCCGGAGTTCGTCCATGCGCGCCGGCTCTCCTGTTTTCTGCAGAACTTTGCCGCCATGCCCATGGCCGATGTGCCGACAAACTCCATCTTGCGGGAATATCTGGGAGCCAGCCGCCTGAAATATTAGCCCCATGCCGCCCTATCCGCGGCAATAACCGGAGAACGCATGAAAGAAGCTCTTATCGGCCGCCTCGTTGCAGGCGAAGAAACTCGGGTGCGCGCCGCCTATGAAGCCTTTGAAGCACAGCCTGTTACAGAAACGTGCCGGACGGACAATCGTCTGCCATTTGGAGCGGAAGAGACCACACTCGCAGGAGAGGCCAGTGCAACAGGCGTTGGCACCTTTGAACGAAAACGTCACCCTGTGCTTCAATTTGGGCCTTCCGCTATCCCCGGTTGGTGGATTCATCGAACGGATCTAGCCGAACAACTCGATGTCAAAGTCTCTGTTCGAAATGTGTGGACAAGTGCCCGCAACATTGTTTTGCGCGCCGGGTCGCCTCATAATTATCTGCGTATGGTGGAGCATATTGTGGCGCTTCGGCTAGGACTTGGCGTAGACAACGTCCGCCTGTCCATCGCCGGAGGCGACCCACCGCTGTTTGACCGTTCAAGCCTAGATCTAGTCGAAGCCGTCCAACGCGCCAGAATTGTCCCAACGGGCCGCCCCGCGCGGTATGTCACCGTCAAAGAGCCCGTTACCATCGGGGGCGGACGCGGAGACTTTGTTACCCTGCTCCCCGCCGAGGGGGACGACCGGCGCCTGCATTTGGACGTTGCCATCGCATGGGATACGGTCGTCGGGCAGCAGCGTATTCAGGTAGATTTGACGCCGGAAACCTTTATTCGCGGTGCTGGAGCGCGAACCAACGCCACGCAATCGCAATATCTCATGTCCAAAACCATCGGGAAACTCTTTGCCGATGTCCGTAACATGGGCTACACCAAAGACAATATCCTCATCCATGGAAAGCGGGGATTCATCACCACGCCGCGCCCGGATTTCAATCTCGATAACGGGAAGAACTGTGAGCCTGTCTGGCACCGCACAATGCTCGACCTCGTAGCCGCCATTGCCCTAATCGATCGGGGGCGCTTCGTCGGCACAGTAAAATCCTACCGTGCCGGGCATACGCTGGATGTGCGCCTGATGACCTTGCTCTACATGTTGGATCTGCTAGAAGTCCTGCCCTGACGTGCCGTACTGCAGCTCGCCAGCCAAAAGGGTCGGGAAATGCGGAGCCCCACCCGCCGGAAGCCCTCCGGCTTCAATCCGCAAAGAGGAGAGAGTTTGACCATGGCACAGAAAACCGTTCTTTGGTGGGGACGTTTCGACCCCGGGTATTCGCGCAACCGCGTCTACATAGCCCTGTTCAAGGAGCTTGGGTGGGATGTCCGATTCTTTCAAATCAAAGCCTGCTGCGCACTGGGTGATTGGGAGTTCGCGCTGCGCGGACCGAAAGACGTCCGCCCCGATGTGGTCTGGGTGCCCGTGGCGCGCCAGCGCGATGCCGCCGCCGCCTGCCGGTGGGCTCACCGCCGCGGCATCCCCGTGCTCTTCGACCCTATGATCTCCGCCTGGGACAAAAAGGTGCTCGAACAGCAAAAGTGGTCTGCTGATGAACGGCGTGCCAAGCGGCTTCTTGCTTGGGAAACCCAGCTCTTCAACGCTGTTGATCTTCTCCTCTGCGACACCTCCTGCCATGCCGACTTTTTTCACCAACACATGTCCGTGCCGCGCGAGAAACTTCGCGTTCTGCTAACAGGAACCGATGAACAGGTATTCAAGCCCGCCGCCGAAGGAGAAGACCCGCCACACGACCCTGCCGCTCCGCTCCGCATCCTCTATCACGGAGCTTACCTCCCCCTGCACGGCACAGAAACGATTGTTGAAGCCGCCCGCCTGACGCAGGGGCTGAACATTCACTGGGACTTCCTCGGTTGGGGCGCCTACAAGGCCGCTACCGAAGCCAAAGCCAAGGGTATCACCAACATCACCTTTCTGAACAAAGTGCCCTACGTTGATGTTCCACGCGTGATCCGCTCAGCCGACATCGTTCTTGGCGTTTTCGGCACCACGGAGAAAGCCTCTCGCGTGATCGGCAACAAAGTCTATGAAGCCATGGCCTGCTGCCGCCCCGTCATCAACGAGTTCTGCACCGGTTATCCGCCAGAAGCCAAAACCTGCCCCGCCATCACCTTTATTCCGCCGGGCGACCCGCAGGCTCTAGCCGAAGCCGTCAAACCTTGGCTGAACAAGCGCGAAGCACTCACCGCGCTGCGCCCCGTGGCTCGCACCTTTTTTGAGCAGCACCTTTCCATGCGCGTAATCAAACAACAATTGGCCGACATCCTTAAAGATGCCGCAGCGATCCACCCCTGAGCCGCCATGCCTCCACTCGGAAACATACGATGAAATCTTCTCTGACACTCCTTTTCTCCGTCTTTTTCACCTGCCTTGCCGCAGCCAAAGTGCAGCCTCACACCGTCCATGTGGCAAACCCGCTCAATGAACCGCGCAGCCGAGAAATCGTGGAGGTGCCCGGTGTGCCCGAAGGACATTGGCTCGTCCATACCGAAACCGGTGAATTACTCCCCAGCCAGCGTACCTACGACGGCAAGCTCCTCTTCCCCGTCAGCCTTCCGGCCAACGGGGAAGCCCGCTATATTCTCACCCCCACCCAGATGCCCTTTTCCTACAACACGATCGCCTGCGGCCGCGTCTATCCAGAACGTGTAGACGATGTGGCCTGGGAAAATGACCTTGTGGCCTTCCGCGCCTATGGCCCTGCGCTCCAGAAGTCTGGCGAACGCGCCTTTGGCTATGATGTCTGGTGCAAGCGCGCCACCACCCAACCCGTTGTAGAAAAGCGCTACTACGATGAGCTCAAGCGCGGCATTACCTACCACAAAGACCATGGAAACGGCCTTGACTGCTACAAAGTCGGCCCCACGCTCGGCGCCGGCGCCACCGGTCTGCTCCAGGACGGCCACCTACTCTACCCCTGGGCGTACGCCGCCTGCGACATCCTCGACAATGGACCTCTGCGTTTTACCGTACGCCTCACTTACCCTCCGCGCACGTTTAACGGAACACAGATTATTGAACGCCGCCTCATCTCGCTTGACGCCCACACGCCCTTCAACCGCACCACCGTTTCCTACGAAGGTCTGGGGCATGGCTTCACGCCTGTAGTCGGCATCGTTCGGCATGACCACGGAGCCAGTCGATGCACCCCAAACCGCCTGGCTTATGCCGACCCCACAGACCCGCCCGGAAAAGGTCAGGGTACGCTTTTCATCGGCGCCCTCTTCCCCACCCCGGCCGCCGAAACCATGTACCTTCCGCTTCCCCCGCAGGAGGCCAAACGAGCTGGAGCCGTGGATCATCTCATTGCCACGTTCCCCCAATCAGCCAACGCCCCCCTCACCTACTACTGGGGCGCCGGATGGAGCAAAGCCGCGCCCGCCACCTTTGAAGCCTGGGAAGCTCTTCAGGAAGCCACCTTGCGCCGATTACGCGCACCCCTGCGCGTCCAATACATCCGCGGCAAATAACACCGTTCCCGCTTCCATTTCGTGCATCTTTGCGAGGGAAAAGCCGGCTTCCCCTTTTCTTTTTCCTTCCCCAAAAGCCCCTCTTCCCTCATTGACAATCTGAGCAGAGCGCCAAACCGCATCGCCCAAGGGAAAGATAGACTCACCCCGAATCCGGAGCCAACCTGCCCCAGGCTCGCCTCGAAGCCGGGGCGGATCTATAAAACAATCCCAGGGCCCCGGTGAGAAACCACGGTAAAAATCCCGTGCGGGGCAAACCCTTTTCGCTATAATATAGGAGTATGGAAACGCCCAGACCTTCGGAAGAAATGAATCAACGGAACGCCTCGTTTGACAACCGGCTACGCCCAACCCGGTTTGCAGACTTTCTGGGGCAGCAAAAAGTGCGTGACCGCCTGATGTTGGCCGTTGAAGCAGCGCAGGGGCGCGGGGAGCAGCTGGATCACGTACTGCTTTCTGGACCTCCGGGGCTGGGTAAGACCACGCTGGCCTACATCCTTGGCGAGGCAATGGGCGTGCATGTAAAAGCCACTAGCGGGCCGGTTATCGACAAGCCCTCGGATCTGGCCGGGCTTTTAACATCCTTGGAACCAGGAGACATTGTATTTATTGACGAAATCCATCGAATGCAGCGAACCGTTGAAGAATATCTGTATTCGGCAATGGAAGACTTCGTCATCGATATCATGATTGACCAAGGGCCCAATGCCCGGAGCGTCCGCCTCGAGCTGCCCCGATTCACCCTGGTAGGCGCCACGACCCGCAGCGGTTTGATTTCTGCGCCCCTGCGTTCACGTTTCGGGCTACAGAATCGGCTGGATTACTACTCTCACGAAGAGCTCTCCCGCATCATCATGCGCAGTGCAGGAAAACTGAATGTTGGAATTGATGAAGCGGGCGCGCTGGAAATTGCCATGCGCAGCCGCGGCACCCCGCGTATTGCGAACAATCTGCTCCGGCGTGTACGCGATTATGCGCAAGTACGCGCAGACAACCGCATCACCGCTGAGATTGCCGACCGCGCACTCGCATTATTGGAGATTGATCCGCAGGGGTTGGACGAGATGGATCTGCGGATTCTGGAAGCGATTGCAGGAAAGTTCGGCGGAGGGCCCGTAGGCGTTGCCACCATTGCCGTAGCCGTGGGAGAAGAGGCAGACACCGTAGAGGAGGTCTATGAACCTTACCTGATTCAGGAAGGTTATCTTGATCGAACGCCGAAAGGACGTGTGGCCTTGCCTAAAACCTTTGAACGATTGGGTCTCCGCCCTGCCGGACAGCAGGACATGCTTTTTTAAGGAAATAAAACGCATGGCCGTGCATCTCTCCAAACCGCCCAAACCCCTTCGCCTCGTCCGAAAGGAAGGAAGCGTCCGTGGGGTGCGCTGGCGGAGCGCCGAAGAACGGCGTGAAGCCAAGCGTAAAATTGAAACCATCCGCCGTAAAGCTGAAGAGGAACGGCTGCAGCTTGGGTTGCGACTGGACGCAGCGGTATTAAAGTCCCCCAAAACGGTGGTTGGACTGCTGATGCTTCTCCTGTTTGTCGGGGCGGGTCTGACGCTGGCCATCCGCAACCCGTCAAAAACCATCCTGCAGAAGACCACACCGCTGAACCAGCTTCGGGCACGCCGAAGCGTGGCCACCGTGGCCAAAGCCATGGCGCTGTTCCGCATACATACCGGCTCCTGGCCACAGCAGCGGCTGGGGCTTTTTGCCCTGGCTAAAAACTACCACGTGCCGGGATGGAAGGGGCCTTATATCAATTGGGCCTATAAAGATCCGTGGGGAACCCCTTACGTTTATCGGATGCCCACCTCTCCATTTGAAGCGCCGGTGCTTTTTTCCTGCGGACCGGACGGCCTGCCCGACACCAATGACGACATTCGAGCTGTAGAAACAGACTTTGCCTGCGGCGAGGGCGATTGGCACCGGCCTCCCGAACCTGAAATACCCGCCGCCGACCAACCGGAGTAATGCCATGAAACGCGCTTTTGCCTGGGCTCTTTCACTGCTTCCATGGAGCCTGCCGTTCATCATTCTGTTTATCCTGCGAGCTCCCTGGGTATGGCCGGGAGCGGATGCTGACTGGTTGGCGCAAACGCTTGGCGTCTGGTCAAGCGGCCACGTACAGCACCCGTTAGCGATGGCATTGCTCGGCGGGATTGGGCGTTGGCTTCCGCCGGGGCAGACAGTAGCCGGGCTAAATCTAGCGGCAGTCATGCTGGGCGGATGCACAGTAGCGCTCTTATGCGCAGCGGTACGAACGTTTTTGAAGGCGGCTACACAGGATCCGCGCTCCCTGCCGGCACTGGAGCCAGCCATGCGGGCGGCTTCGCTGACGACGGCATTTGCTCTGCTGCTCACGCCGGCTTTTCTTCGTGCTGGAACACACGTGCAGGCACAGAGTGTGGATCTTTTCCTCATGGCCGGAAGCTGGTTGTTTACCTTGCGGGCATTGGCGTCTTTTTCGCCAAACCGAGTTCTGGCTGCCTCCTTTTTCCTTGGGTTGACCCTTCCGGAGGCTCCAACAGTCGGTGTGCTTGCTATCGCAGCCTGGCTTGTCCTGGGAATTTCTGCCTGGAGAAGTGATGAACGATTTGGAGTCAAGTCGCTTATCGGGCGGTGGTTGTTCCCCTTTGGCCTTGGGGTAACAGGAACATTTGCGGCAGCAGTCCTATTGGGAATGGCTCCCGGCGGAGCAGAGACTGTGCGGGCTGCCGCGAGCGGATTTGCCCGGAATTGGCTGGCTGGCGTACTTTCGATCCAGCAAGGCAGTTGGCTGCTCATCAGTTTCTTTGGTGTATTGCCGTTTGTGTTAGCACTTCTGCTAGGACGAGATATCGGGAATAATCGGCGGTCGCCTGCAGTGCTCTTTACCTACGTAACGCTCGTTTTACTGGTCATCCTTGCGGTCTTTCCAATACCGGTTTCGCCGTACGTGCTTTTGGACAAGCAGTGGCCGATGGCGAATGCTGCAGTTTGGGCGGCCATGTTGGCCTTTGCAGCTGGTCTTACGGCAGGAGGCGGAGTATTGCTGGCGTTGGGGAACCGAACTGCCGAGGGGGCGGAAGAGTCGCCGACTGTGCGGCGTTTGGGGCAATGGCTGGCGTGGGGAACCGTGCCGGTATTGCTGTTGATGCTGGTGTTGGGCGGCAGCTGGGCAAGTATCCGTGCATGGCAGGCAGATACGGCTGCCGCGGCTTTACCTAAGCGTGTGGCCGATGCTTTCCTGGATTGTGCAAAAGGAGGAGAGACCTGGCTTCTCGGGGAACCTTCGCTGGATGCTCTGCTGGCTTTGCGCCTTCGTGAGCGTCAAATACCAGTAATCCATTTCTCGCTGGCACAAGATCATCGCCCGGATGCCATGATCCGCTTGCGCCAAGCACTGATGAACTCTGGTTATTTCGCAGCAAAGCCGGAATTACGAGAACAATTGATTCGTTCACTCGATTTGGGCATGGTGCCGTTCATTCAGGATTGGCTTCGGCAGGATGCAGAAGCCGGAAGCCGATTTGTAACGATTGGCCTGCCGGATTTGTGGTTCACGGGGAATCGCTACCCGCTTCCGGAACGGTTGTGGTACCGCGGAGCGATTGACCGAACGCATCTGCATAAGGCCATAACCACGCATTCAACGCCAGTTTATTTCCCGGCATTGCCGCCGCAGGCCGTGTTGGACGAAGCCGCTGCGCCGCTTCGCCTATTAGCCGAGCGAGTGCGCCGGCAGATAAGCTTCGTCGCAAACAATACTGCCTTTTTCCTGGCAGATGCCGGGCAGTTGGAGCAGGCTTGGGAACAATTCGCTGCCGTATATGCCTATGATTCGGAAAATATTTCAGCCTTGTTTAATCTTCTGGAACTTATCCACGGCGGGCTTCATCCGGAGAAGAAAAGGTGGTGTGAAGGAGAGATTCGTAACTTGTTAAAACGGCTGAGCGGCAAAAAGTATCAGTTATGGACACTTAGTCAAACGTTTGGTTATATCCGTTCGCCGCAGTTGATCAGTGCGTTAGCCGGCCAGTGGGCCATGAGCGGGCAGACAGGTGCAGCATTAAGCGGTCTTGATTTGACGCTTGCCATGCTCGACGACAACACGCGTGAAGCGTTCCAGGGAGCCATTGCCGCACTTTATAATGTAACGCCTGGGAAGCGTCAGGAAGCCGTTGCACGTTACCGCCGGCTGCTTGACCATGCGAAAGATGACGCCCAACGCCTGGCCTATCTTCGATCGCTCATCCGAGCATTATTGCAGGAGAAGAATTATAAAGAAGCCTTCCAACTGTTGGAGCAGGCCGAAGCTCTGGGGGGCAAGGAAGCTTTGGCCTATGACCGGGCGTTATGCCACGCCGCAGCGGGTGAGACCATCCAGGCGCAGGCGGCATTAAAGCGTTGCCTGAAATCCGAGCCCAAACATGTGGAAGCACTGGCCATGCTGGCAACGCTTCAATTGGAAGCAGGCGATCTTCAAACCCTCCGCACATCTACCCTGCAGCGGCTGTCCGCTGCCGCCGGGACCGACGACCATTATTGCGTTCAAATCATCCGGGCACAATTGGCTGAACGGGAAGGACGGTTAGCCAACGCCCGCGCGGCTTATCTTCGTGCCCATGCACTAAATCCAGACGTGGCAGCCTTACGCGATACAATCCTGTCGCTGGATATCCGCCTAAACGACCGCGTATCCGCCGAACGCCACGCTCGCGATTTCCTTTATCAGGATCGGTTACACCCTCTCTCCAACTATGTCATGGGTTCCCTTGCCCTCCAAACCAATGACCTCAGCCGAGCCGCTCGTTATCTGAAAGCTGCCACCGATCCACAGATTGAGCACCCACTTCCGGAAGCTTTCAACGACTTGGCCGAAGTTTATCGGCGGCAAGGAGACTGGAATGCCGCACTGGCAACCGCACGTCAGGCCTATCGATTAGCCCCAAACCTCTCCGTAGCATATGAAACCGCCGCCGCCGCTCTAATTGCCATGGGGCGCCTGTCAGAAGCTGAGAACGAACTGAACACCGCCGACGCCATGGCCAAAGAGCTCCGCAAAGGACAACCTAGAGATCCTCGGCTCCAACTCACTCGCGCCCTGCTGAACTTCCACCAGGGGAAGCTAGAACAAGCTCGTGCGCTTTTGGCCGAAGTTCAGGCCCGTGTACAGGAACTCGATGATGCCAGCCGGGCAGAATTGAAACGCTTAACCACGCAAATGCAGCAGGATGGGGGCAATCATGGCACGTTATGACCACCGGAATGCATTGATTCTTGGAGCCGGGCGAAGTGGACACGCCGCGGCTCGGCTGATTCTGGCTCAGCAAGGGCAAGCCTCTGTAGTCGATGAAAACTGGACGGCTGAACGGCTGGCAGAATTTGGAGCCGATGGAATCAGTTGCCTGCGTGCCGGGCGGGATCACTTGCCCGATGGCTCCTATGACCTGGCCATCGTATCACCCGCGCTCTCTCCGGAACACCCCTGGGTCATTGCGGCGCGCGACCGAGGCCTTGCCATCATCTCAGAACTGGAACTCGGCTCCATCTATTGGCAGGGAGATCTTCTGGCCATTACGGGAAGCAAGGGTAAAAGCTCTGTTGTCAAGTGCCTAACTGATACGCTGACATTGGCCGGCCACTCAGCCGTTACTGCAGGAAACTTTGGGACGCCATTGTGTGAACGTGTATTAGATTGCCCCGAAGCTGGGCGCGGCGTTATCGCCGTAACAGAAGTTTCCTCGTTCCAAATGGAGTATACACGCACCTTCGCCCCCCGTCTTGCCGCCGTCCTTAACATTCAGGCCGACCACCTGGATCGACACAAGAGCATGGACGTTTACAGCCGGCTGAAAATGCGCCTGTTTCAAGCACAGCGCCCCGGCATATGTAAAGCCTTCCTTCCCTGGGGGCTCTCACCGCTGGGTATCCCGCAGGGTGTTGAGCTGTTGCGGTTCGGCTCAGAACCTTGGGTAGATTGGCGGTATGTCCCCGGCGGCATTGTTCATGGAGAAATACATATCCCGGTCTCCGGAACATTCAATAATCCCGTGCTTGGAAACGCCGCAGCGCTGATTGCCGCCATGCTCACCGCGTGTGGGCTCTCCCCGGAAGCCATCGCGGCCGGGTTTGCTGCCTATCAACCGCTTCCCCATCGTTTCCAGACTCTGGGCACGCTGCGCGGCGTCACTTTCATCGACGACTCAAAGGCTACGTCCCTGGCGGCCACCCAAGCCGCCCTTCGGATGGTCGGCGGGCGTGTGCGCCTCATTGCCGGCGGCCGACTCAAAGAGCAGGATCTTGATTTTTTGGAAGATGACCTGCGCCAATTTGCGCTCCATGCCTATCTTATCGGTGAAGCTCAAGAGCCCCTCCGCCAGGCTTGGCAACATATGCTCCCCTGCACACCATGCGGCACGCTGTCCGCAGCCGTGGCACAAGCCTTTGCCGATGCTGCCCCTGGCGATACGATTCTTCTCTCCCCAGGAGCTGCCAGTTTTGATCAATACACGGGCATGGGGGCACGCGGCAACGACTTTGCAGCACAAATGAAGCGCCTCTCCCAACTTCCCACCACTTGAGAATTGTTATGATCTACGACTTTGACTTCTTTGACACACCCCTTCCTCGGCGGAACAGCGACAGCATCAAATGGTCGCAATTTCCCCCGGATGTCATCCCGTTGTGGATTGCAGATATGGACTTCCGCGCCTTTGACGAACTCATTCAGGCGCTCACAGCCCGGGCACAGGAGGGCTGCTTCGGTTATGCTGCCGATTCCAAACGCGCCATTCAGGCCATGATCGACTATCATCACGCGCTCTATGGATGGAACATTGACCCCGACTGGGTGGTGCCTCAACCCGGCGTTGTTACCTCGCTTAATCTCTTCTGCAAAATGCTGCGCGATATTCGCCCAGACCATAGCGATGTACTTGTTGGCGAGCCGGTCTATCATCACTTCATGTCCGCAGTTACCCAAGTTGGCCTGCGCGAACGGAAAGTGCCGTTGGCGCCCTTTGGCGCGCCGCTCCCCCCAGAAATTACCCTCCCAGCTGCTGGTGCCGGTGGCTGGCTCTTCTGCAACCCGGAAAACCCTCTCGGCCACCTGTGGAGCGAAGCTGAACTCCGGCGCGTTATTGACTGCGCCGAAACATACGACCTCCTAATAGCCGATGACGAAATTCACGGAGGGCTTGTACTCGACGCCCCCTATCGTTATCACCCCATGCTCTCATTGGCCAAAAACGACAGCGAACGCAGCCGGCTGATGGCCTTTATTGCGCCTAGCAAAACCTTCAATATCCCCGGGCTCGGATGTGCCTTCGCCGTCATTCCAAACCCCGCCCTTCGTGAACATTTCCTGCGCTCCTACGACCAGATCGTCCCCGCCGTCAACCTCTTTGGCTGGGTCGGTGCGGAAGCTGCATACCGCCACGGCGAGCCCTGGCGCCTAGGTCTCCTTGCCTATCTCCGCCGCAACCGCACCCTGCTAGAGCAAGCCGCCGCACAATGGAAACTCCCCCTCTGCCGCCTCGAAGCCACCTATCTGGCCTTTATGGACTGCCGGGCGCTCATGCCGCACCTGAAAGGCGAAACGCCGCGCGACTTCTTCCTGCGCCATGGCGTAGCGCTGCACGATGGCGCCATCTTTGGAGCGCCCGGGTGGGTGCGCATCAACATCGCCACGCAAACTGCCACCCTTTCTGCCGCGCTTGAACGCATGGGCAATGCCCTCACTTCTCTACCGCGTTAAACCCCGCCAAGCCCGCCCATGTCTAACCTTCCCCCGCTTATTTTAGCCTCCGCCTCGCCGCGTCGCGCCGCCATTCTCCGCGCACTCGGTCTATCCTTCGAGGTTCACCTCTCCAGATGTCAAGAAGTAGCCTTTCCGGATGACCCCGTGGCCACCGTAGGCACCAATGCCAGAAGAAAAGCGCGAGCCGTACAAACACATCATCCCCGCGCCCTGATTCTGGCCGCCGACACCGTCGTCTGGTTTCAAGGATATGTCCTTGGCAAACCGAGCACCGAACAGCAAGCGCAGGAATGGCTTCTCTCCTATGCCGGGAAATGTCAGCAAGTCTATACCGCCGTGGCCTTTCTGCCGCCAGATGCGCTCGAACCGGAGCTGCGCATTGAAGCCACCAGTCTCCGTTTCCGCCACTATGGCGCCGCCACCGTGCAAGACTACCTCGACCGCGTCCGCCCCTATGACCGTGCAGGCGCCTATGATATTCACGCACATGGCGAGCTGCTCATTGCCGGGCGAATCGGTTCCTATTCCAACGTCATGGGGCTGCCGCGCGGAGTTGTGCACGATTGGCTCATGAGTTACGCCGCCGCCCATACTGAAGGGCAGCCATGAAAACCCGCTTACCGCTCTTCATCGGAAGCAGCCTGCTTCTGGCTCTGGCTCCAGGGCCTGACAATTGTTTCGTGCTGGCGCAAAGCGCCGCCATGGGTACAGCCGCCGGGCTCTGCGTAACCGCCGGGCTCATCACGGGTCTCTGCGTCCACATTACCCTAGCTATTCTCGGCGTGGCCGCTCTGCTGGAGCGTTTCCCGCGCGTGGCCGACATGATTTCTGCACTTGGCGCTTGTTATCTGCTCTTTGTGGCCTACGGCATGGTGGCGCACGCCGGTATGTTGAATGCGCAGGCCGAAACAAACGCCCTCAGCGCCTGTTACACCCGAGGCATTCTGCTCAACCTCTCGAACCCTAAAGTAATCCTCTTTTTTGTGGCTTTTCTGCCCAAATTCCTTCCGAACCCCTGCCCGCATAAACGCCTGTCGCTCACACTCCTGGGCGGGGTATTTGCCTGCTGTGCCGTTGGAGTAATGGGCGCTTTTGCCGTGCTAGGCGGCACGCTCTCTGCATTCTTACGCGAAAACCCCTCCGCTGCTATCTGGACAGGACGCGGAGCCGCCCTGGCCGTCGCTGCCATCGCCTGCTGGATTCTTCTTCCCCTCCTTCGCCGAGTGCTGCATCGCGCCCCTATAACGCAAGCGTAATCGCCCTTTTATCCTGATATTCCCTTTGTAAATACCTTTTGGATCCGCCTATTCCGGTTCCTCCGCCATTGTTTCCTTACTCACGCCTAAACAAAACAACAGACAGCCAGAGTCTCCAAAGTCCGCCCCAAGTTCACGTCGCAGTCGGGACGGGGCTTTGAGCCGGGGCAAGTTCGACTCTGATTTAACGCACATGCGGTGGGCATGGGGAATAGATGGAAATGGCTGAAATATCAGGGTTCCGATGGGATTTTTGGCGAGACGGATGATTGAGAATGAAAAAGGGGAAATTATCAATGAAGTTGAGAAGCGATTGAAGGTCTTGAAGGTCTATTCTCAAAGCGCTTGATACCAAAGTTTGATAACAGATACGAGCGGATTGCAAAAGAATTACTCAAAGCCTCCGCCCCGCCCCAGGTGTTTCGCCGTTTCACACCACATGAGCCCCACTTTATGAGACCCGTTTCTCTGCCGGCACGCAACACAAAAAACGGGGACATTTCAGCCCCCGCCATCAGAATTTGACCGGGCTATTCACCCCGAAAATGCAACAATTTTCCATTTTTAAAGCGCATCTGTCGCCGTACGACAATATGTAGCACGAGATTCCGGCGTCTCACTAACAGAGACCGAGAGTACCGGCAGCCCCCGCGCCGCAATCTTTTCGAAAAAGTGCTTCGCCAGAAGCTCCGATGTGGAGCGATGCGGAAGCTCATATACACGCAAGCCGTGCTTCCGAAGCGTTGCGGCTATATCCTTCTCCACCTCCGAAGCCGTATTGCAGAGAAACGCATGGTCGCAGCAAGCCACAATCTCTTCCGTCAGCACCGCCTTAACTTCCTTGAAGTCCATCACCATATCTTCCGGCTGCCCCGGTACATGCGGCACATTGCCCAGCTCAACCGTTACACGATACGTGTGCCCGTGAAGATTCCGGCATTGCCCGCCATGCCCTGTAAGCAGGTGCGCAGCATCAAACGAAACCGTCTTTTCCACAATCAGCATGGCTTTCTCCTCGCATAAAATGGCGTTTGGGTTGGCTTCGTACCGCGCGAGCGCGGAGGGTACAATGCGCCGGACGCCGCCTGGGTTGAAGACCGATGTACAGAGGGACGAGCACCGGAGCGGTTGTGCCCCGATCGTTTCGGCCGAATGGCATCCGCCCCCATTGCCGTGCGGGCAGCTTCCGAATGAAAGGGCTGTTCCTGTTCCTGCGGAATACCCCGCCCGATAAAGCGCTCTATCTCCCGCAACGCCTGTCGATCATGTGCGCAAACCAGGCTGATCGCTTCCCCTCCCGCACCGGCTCGTGCCGTGCGGCCAATCCGGTGAACATACGTTTCCGGTTCATCTGGTAGATCATAGTTGACGACGTGGGTTACATCATCCACATCAATACCGCGCGCGGCAATATCTGTAGCTACCAACACCTGAATCTTACCGGAGCGGAAGTCCTCCAACGCCCGCAAGCGCGCACCCTGGCTCTTATCTCCATGCAATGCCGCCGCTGGGAACCCATCACGCGAAAGCTGTTTACACAGGCGGTCCGCACCATGTTTCATCCGCGGGAAGACGATCACACGGAAACAATGCGGATTATCCAGCACCCACTTCAGCAACGAATACTTCTTTTCCTTATCCACAAAATAAACCCGCTGGCGAATCCGCTCTACAGCCGGTTCCCCGGGATCTACACGGATAACCACCGGCTTAGTGCGAATGAAGCTTTGCGCCAGCTCCGTGACCGCCGGCGACAACGTGGCCGAGAAAAAGAGGGATTGCCGTCGTTCCGGAAGGCGTTCAAGAATCTTACGGATGTCCGGCAGAAAACCCATGTCCAACATCCGATCGGCCTCATCGAGCACCACCGACTGAACAGCTTCAAGGGAAAGTACCCGCTGAGTACATAAATCCAGCAACCGCCCGGGTGTAGCCACCAGAACCGTCACCCCCTTACGCAGAGCTTCAATCTGCGGATTGAGGCTTACTCCGCCAAATATCACCGCACTTGAAATCGTTTGATAGACCGAATATGCC
This sequence comes from uncultured Lentisphaeraceae bacterium, assembly GCA_937892925.1. Classification (GTDB taxonomy): domain Bacteria; phylum Verrucomicrobiota; class Kiritimatiellia; order RFP12; family DVOR01; genus Spyradenecus. Next base: position 52,055 of record CALBHX010000116.1, on the reverse strand, counting down.
CGCACACTCTCACCTATCTGAGCCGCAAGTTCCCGTGTCGGCGCCAGAATCAACACCCGCGGACGCCCCGGGAGCGTAGCCGTATGCGCCTGCTCCAGGCGATGCAACAGAGGGAGTGCAAATGCGGCCGTCTTACCTGTTCCCGTCTGGGCACAGCCCATCACATCTCGCCCGGCTAAAATCGGGGCAATGGCCTGAGTCTGAATTGGGGAAGGCTTCTGATAACCCATCTCCGTGATGGCGCGGCGCAACGGGATACTCAGTTGATCAAACGCCGAGTTCATGCCCGCTCCTCCCGCCGTTTCCCAGACTTACCGCCGCGCGGCTTTGAAAAGGGTCTGCGTTCCCGTTTTGGGAAAGATTTACCTCCGGAACGCGCATGAAAGCCGCGTTTTTTGGGGCGGGCGGGCAATTCCTCAGAGGGATCCGCCAGTTCCGGATTTAACGGTTTTCCGTCAAACGCCACCGATTGCAAAGCCGAAAGTACGCGCCGTCCCAGCTCGGCCCGTACATCAAAAAATGCCACTTCTCGCCTGACGCCAATGGCGCCGATATCCGAGGCCTGAATCCCTGCGGCCTCACACGCCAGGCGTACAATCGCGCCTTCGCGTAAATGATCCTGCCGCCCTACCCGAATCCGAATTCGCTGCCGTTCACCGAATGCCGCCTCCCGCTCTGCCCGCGAAGGCGCCTCTACAGGGTTCAGATCCTGTGCATCCTCATACGCCTCCATCAGCATGGAAAGGCGCAGCTGCAGCACGCGGGCAAGCACTTCCTCCGAAGACAGTCCCCCCATCAGCGGCGCCACAGCCGGCAGCAGTGCCCGAATGGCCGGATGCACCTCCTGTACGCCGCGCACCTGCTCCGCAAGCCAGAACACATGTTTTTGGCGAACCTCATCTGCCGTTGGAATTGCCCGCTGTTCAAACCGCATTCCGCACAGCCGTTCAATCAGGCGCAGCTTGGCCTTATCTCGAGGAGAAACCAGCGCAATCGAAACTCCGCTCTTTCCCGCACGCGCCGTTCGCCCGCTCCGATGCGTATACACCGCCGCATCATCCGGTAAATGATAATGAATCACGTGCGTGATATCGTCCACATCCAGGCCGCGCGCCGCCACGTCTGTTGCCACCAGAATCCGCACAGCCTTCTCTCGAAACTTGCGCATCACGGCATCCCGCTGAGCCTGTGACAAATCCCCGTGCAAAGCTTCTGCGTAAACACCGTCATGCATCAGCGATTCACTCAACCGCTGCGTATCCATCCGCGTCCGGCAGAACACCAGCCCATACATTTCCGGAACGAAGTCTATCACCCGCCGCAACGCGCCATAGCGGTTGCGCTCCGCTACTGCGTAACTATGATGCGCAATATTGGCCTGCGCCTCATTGCGCGCTCCCACCGTGATCTCCAGGGGATCCTGCGCCACCCGGCAGGCAATCGCCTCGACCTCCGGCGGCATCGTTGCGGAAAACAGCCACATTGCCGCCGAATCCGGCACAGCATCGAGAATAAAGTCCAGCTCCTCACGGAATCCAAGATTCAGCATCTCGTCCGCCTCATCCAGCACGCACGTGCGCACCGCATCCAGTTGAACGGCCTCTCGGCGGATTAGGTCACACAGCCGCCCCGGCGTGGCCACCACCACCTGCGCCCCGCGCTCCAGCTTTGCGATCTGCGATCCAATCGGCGCCCCGCCATAACACGCTACCACCCGCACCTCCGGCAGATACTTCGCGAATCGTGCCAGCTCCTCGCCAATCTGCAGGCACAATTCCCGCGTCGGCGCCAACACCAGCCCCTGCGGCGCCGATTCCCCCACAACCAAACGCGCCAGCAACGGCAGCCCATACGCGCACGTCTTCCCCGTCCCCGTTGCCGCCAATGCCACACAATCCGGCGCATCCGCTTGAAGCAACGGCGGAATGGCCTGCTCCTGAATCGGCATCGGCTCAGAAAAACCCAACCCCTCAACCGCCTTCAACAGTGCTTCCGGCAAACCTAACTCTCTGAATACAGCCATACGATCCTTCCAAAGTGAAAGCATGTAGTATAGCAAAGCCGCACCGCATCGATGCTTCATCTGCCGGGCATACACACCACCCTCATCCCTCCCTCCTGCCAGCAACACACGTTGGCCTTTCAGCAACCCATCCGCTCAATAAAAACATCTCAGCATCCGTCACGTTTCTATCATACGAGAATACGAGCACATCGTTTGATTCGAGGTAAAACGCTTACAACCTCACGCCCCAAGCAAAAAGATGCGTTACGCATTTTCCCGTTCGTAAGAAACGAACAAAATCTCTTGATAGGACGAAGGTCCTGAGCGATACGCTAGAGAGCATTCCCCTGACGTGTTTCCGCAATCTGTTTTCTCTCAATGCGTTGATCGGGCTCTTATGGGAACTATCGTCTGGAAGCACGCCGTTTTCGTCTCGATAGGAAAAAACAAAGGAAAGCTGTATGGATTATTATCGGTTGCCTGATGTCCAAATACCTTTTGACAGGGAAGCCCTCCGCTGAAGTCTTTATTAGGGCGCAACAAGGCAATCTCTACGACTAAAACAACATTGGGTATTATTATGTTACCGAGGAAAGAGACTAAACAGAGTCCCTCGGTGTGGTTTAAATCGGCCGCCGATGCCGAATATGATATCGCGCAATACAATACCACGCTCTATTATCGAGTTCATTGCAGTTCTACCGATATCACAGACATACATGAAGCCTATTCACGCGCCATCTACTGGTATAAAAAGTCTGCCAATCAAAGGGATGCTGATGTATAACACGCGCTCGAGAAATATTGCGAGATCATCCGGAAAGACGATCATACCGCCGCCGCGTGGTACGACAAAACCGCAGAGCGGGATTTTGTACGTGCACAATATCAGTTAGGCAGGCTTTACTGTGAAAGCGATAGCCTCCCACACGCTTACAAGAAAGATATCGAGCTATACTTGCTTCCGCACAGGGCAACGCAGACGCCCAATAGGCACTCGACTGTTGTTATGAAAGGGGATAAGCATCCACTTGGCTGATCGTGCGGAATACTCTCGCGAAAGGAGGAAATAGAAAGAAAAAGCCGCACAGCAGAGGCACTATCAAGCGCGGGGAGACCTTGGCTGAAACAACCGCAACGCCGGGAAGTTCTGGGTCGGAGGAGCCTGACTTCCGTGAATAACATCACTTTTTCAAACGCTTTTGCCGTTTGCCAAAAGAAGTCTTATTTTCTACGCCTGAAGCGATTGGTGTAATCTCCGTTTGTAAAGCGACTGTAGGCGTCTGAGTGGTTTTGTTTCGCCGCAGACAAAGAATGGGGCGAGGCTCCTTCTTCCCGTGAATGCGTGAACGCCATCCTGGTTTCACATCAACCTGCCACCCCTCTGAGAAGGCTAGCCGAATGTCGTTGCCATCCGCAAAATGTGTCCTCCACAGGTTCTCTGAAATGCATTCGGGGGCGGCTCCCGGGGCAAGGCAGAAACGAACCTCCACTTGCCCGGCGGCTTCCCCGTACGCTTCATCGGTGATTTCCAAGGTGCCGCCTGTACCCAAACGCAAGGATCGACGGTGGTTCAAGCCAGGATAAGCCGGGGTTTCAACAATAACAATGGTGGCGGCCGGCTGAGCCTCCCAACGAAGCAGTTTGGATCCGGGGGCATTATCCTGGCCATCAAGCGTAAGCGTAGAATGGACTCGAGTGGCACGGAAGGCGGCACGGTCATCGGCAGTGTCAGGCCCGCCATAGAGATAAGACCCTGCATCCGGGAAGAAGTCGCGCCCGGCGTACCAGTACGAAAACGTGCCGTTATCCGGCTGGTTATGCCAAAAGGCCGCGGGGCCGGCTTTAAGCACCACCATTGAGCCGCTTTTCGGAGAACCTTCCCGAAGGACGTAAAAACCGCCATTTGGATAAGCGCGCGAGACAAAGTCTGCGCGATGGAAGGCTTCCGGAAAGTCCACCCGAGCCTGAATGAGGAGGGTTCGGCGCCCTTTCAGTGCATGCGTGTCGGCAAAATAAGGGTGCTCCCCGTCCGGGAAGAAGAGGTCGTCAGCGAAGGCGGCCATCTTTCCAAGTAATGCGCGATCGGCGGGCGAAAAGGGCTCCGGAGCCAGACACAATCCTTGAGGAAAGAGGGAATAGACGCTGATGTGATAGCCCAGATCCAACTCGTATTGGACGCCGTCAGAATAAACCTGTTTATGCAGCTCTTCACTCAAAACGCGCACGGCGTTGGCGCGCCATTGCGCGGCGCCCTTAAGCTCAGGAAGCGCCTGTGCGGCGCCCAAGAGGCGTGTCATTTCAAAAATCAGATGATTTCCACGGGCGGCGCGCCGTTGCCAAACAAGATCAGCATGCCAGGAGGTTATGCCCAAAAAAACCTTGAGGTCTTTAACCGTGAAGGCCGGGGCATAAACCGCGAGCGCCAATTGCCGGAGCAAGCCGGAGAGGCGGTCGCTAATTTCCAACGCGCGCCAGGCAAACCGGGCGTTTTTACGCTCCGCGGCGGTTCGACCAGGGAAGGGATTTTTTCGAATCCAATCGCCCCACTGTTCGCGCCAGGCCGCAAAATAACGGTCATCCCCGGTTGCAGCATAAACCTTAAGCAGGGGCATAAACCACTTGTGCCGATGCAGCTGGAAACGAAGTTCATCCGCCCTCACCGGCCAGACCGTCCAATCGATATCCTTGCCATAAAAGGCGGAGGGCTGATAAGCCGCGTGTGCATAAAAACGATGCTCCAGCGCATCATCCGCGAGTTTTTGATCGAAAGCGGAAGGTTTTTTCCGGCTTTTAGCCTTGCTCCATGCATCGCGCGAATCCTGCCGACTACGCCAATGCTCTAAAAGAGCATTCCCAGCAGAAGCTTCATCGTTAGCCTGCAATGCTTCAGCCACCGCCTTAAGGTCAGGGTGCGCCAAGTCCAGCAGTTCCCACGAGAAGGCCTGCGCCTGCACGATGCACGCCAGGCCGATGCCAAACCACATGAGTCCCCATTGCATCTTAGCCGCGCCTTTCCCTCAACCGATTACAGTCGATGGCGTCCAAAAGCCGTTGGCAGCGACTCACGGTGTAAAAGCGCATCCAGCGGTGCAATCCCTTGCGTCATTTGTTCCAGGGCAGCACCTGCCCAAGAGACATCCAGCCGAAAACGGGAAAATCCGGCAGTCAACAACTCCGGCAACGCATCCACGATGCGCCAGGGACGCCGATCCAGCGTTGCCCACAAGCGCCCCTGCCGAACCACATGCAGCGTATGCCCCTCCCGATCCTTCAGCGCGCAGCTGTCAGCCAAGGGGCGAGTATAGGAAATGAAGAGCGGCGTCCACTGCGCCAGAAGAACTTCGCGCGGCGGATCGGTGGGAAATGTTTTGAGATTATCCAGATTCTCTTCGGGGCTGGTAACGCCGGCGGTAAGACCGCAAGCACCCTGCATGACCACGGCTTCAGCATTCGCTGCATACCACGTCCAATCCGCTGTAATATCCAGCGCACCGCACGCGGGCTGCAAATCATTCAGTAATTGCCAAGAGCCCAAGTCCGCACACTCAAACTTGCGTGCACCCACATCCATCTGTGAACCCACGCGAGCAGCCATAGCCCCCATCTCTTCTCCGCGCATGGCCACCGGAAGTGCCCAGCGCAGAGAGTCCTCAGGGAGCACGCGCTTCCATTGTTCCAGCGTTTCCTGCGGCGTTTCCGAATCCACCGCCACCACCACCTCTGTCAGCGGAAGTGAAAACCCCGCAAGTGTAACCCGCGGAAGCGGCTGCCCCGGCACAAGGCCGAAATCCTCAGGGCATTGCTGAGCAGAAACTTTGAGCGACAAATGGACCTTGTCGGGGGACACCAGCATGCGCGTTGGGCAGGGGCTCTGAAGCCTGCCCCTCACTTTCGCTGACGGCGTAGCGTTCGACTCTTGGGCGGCTCGCATGGCTTCCGCCCAAGCACGACGCGTGGCATTCAGCAGAGCTGCCGGAAGAAACAGCCCCTCTGGGTTTCGAAGCTCCAAACTCCGCAGGTAAAAGCCCTCCTCACCTAAACGCGACAGCAACTTGCGAGCGGCTTCCTCCGTTCTGGCAGGTTCCTTAGCCGGAGCAAGAATTGCTGGCGTTTTACGCATAACGCCGCCACCGGAAAGAATCATGGCCGTAGGCGTCAACGTCAGTGTCAGATCCGCAGGCAGCAGGGTACGCAGCTCCGTTTGCCGCGGAGTTGGAACAGGGAATGCTCGACGTACTGCCTGTGAGGCCGAGCACATAATCGCCGCGCCGCGCGGAAGCTCGCTCACTTCTCGCGGCAGCATCACTTCCACTCGGCTTCCGGCCGGAAGTGTGATGGCTGAACGCTTCGTTCGTGCATCACGCAGCCGATCAACCGCAAAGCCGATGGGGCGGCCGGGAAGATCCACTTGCAGGCCATCATGACGCTCGAGAGCTCGAGCGGTATCAAAGGTCAACCACCGAAGCCCATCCGTGCCGCGCAGAACATTTAGCACCTTCCCAATCGGCACACCACGATGCCCCACACACAACGAATCAATTACAGCTTCAGGCGGAACCTGTTGCGAAACGGTATATAGCTGTGTCCATGGGCGAGAAAAAATCGTGCGCAAATCCGCTTCTTTTTGGGCGAGAGCCTGAGAGGAGAGCCCGCCATCCAGTACGCAGCGATAAAGATCCGTAACAGCTGCTACATAAAGCGGGTTTTTCATTCGCCCTTCGATTTTGAGTGAAGCCAGCGGAAGGGTGCGCAACAAATCACCCTTCTTCGCAAGAGCTAGATCACGCATAGAGAAGGGGTGCCCCGCCGCTGAAGACTGAAACCGCTGACGGCAGCAATAAGCGCATCGCCCACGATTCCCGCTGCGCCCCGTAGCCAGCGAAGAGTAGAGGCATAGCCCGCTAAGGCTATAACAGAGCGCCCCGTGAATAAAGACTTCAATCTCCACTCCAGCCTGCCTACCGATCTCCGCAGCCTCGAACAAACCCAGCTCACGTGCAGTGACGATACGAACAAATCCGAGAGCTTTCAACGCTCGTGCCCCGGCAAGCGATGTACAGGCCAATTGCGTGGAAGCATGCAGCGGGATACGCGGAAAGGCTCGGCGCAGATAGGCCGCAAGACCAAGATCCTGCACAATCACACCATCGATCGCCAGCCGATCCAAAAGCTTTAGCGGCGTTTGCAGCGACTCGAACTCCCGACTTTCCAACAACGTATTGAGCGTCACATAAACCTTACGTGGACGCGGCAGATTTCGCGCATAGGCCACAATCTGCCGCAACGCCTCTTCGGAAAAGTTTGCAGCGTCTGCCCGTGCCGAAAAATGTTCCAAGCCAAGATAAACCGCATCCGCCCCATAGGTGAACGCAGCTACAGCTGCCTCAAACGATCCGGCTGGCGCAAGTAATTCTGGAGTCATATCGTAGCCTTCCCCTTGCGTTCAGACCAAAACCCGGAAAAGCCCGTCATACGCAACATGGACGCTAGGTGGCAAGGCGGCCTCCAGCTCCTGATGCAGGATATCATGTGAAAGATGGGTCAGCAACGTTTCCCGCGCGGCAATGACGGCGGCATAATCCAACGCAGCCTGGCGCGTCAAATGCGTGGGATGTGGCCGATCGCGCAGACAGTTCAAAACCAACACATCCAATCCCTTGAGCAGTGCCAATGTGGATGCCGGAATTTTATGGACATCGGGAATATAGGCCAACGACCGCCCGGCATAATCTATCCGAAGTCCAAATGTTTCCACATTTCCATGCTCCACCGGAAGCGGCGTCAACCACGCCCCCAATGCTTCAAACGGCTTAGACTTCGGTATAAATGCAATCAGCGGCCGATATAACCCCTGTGGATTTGGATTCTCGGAAATATAGGGAAACACACGGTGCATCCCGGAGATCGTCTCCGAGCCGCCAAAACAGGGAATCACCTGATTCCCCTGAAGCGTATTATAGCGGCGGACATCATCAAACCCAAAGATATGATCCGCATGCAAATGCGTGATAAACACCGCATCCACCCGAGGCACCTTCCAGCGTAAGCACTGCTGGCGCAAATCCGGCCCGGCATCCAACAGCAGCCCCAATCCTCCAAGCGACACATAGGCTGCCGCACGCAACCGCGCATCATGCTTGTCGGTGCTCGTACACACAGCACACGAACATCCAATCAACGGCACCCCAACCGATGTTCCTGAACCCAGAATCCGAAGCGTAAACGCCCCCGTATTCACTTTATCCAACAATTTTACGCTCCCATTCCGCAAACCCTTCACGCGTTCCAATGAAGCGTGCACCAACCGGCCTCCCCGCCCGAAACCGTACTTGCCGGAACGTCTTATCCGCTTCATCCAACCGCCGTTCCTCCAATCCCGGCGTCAGCACGTCACCCACCGTATGAAACTCTACTTCACCCACTTTCATCATTTGTTGGAATTGTCTCTCTTGCCAAACCGTCAGTTCCGCCGAACCGGCCAGTTCCCGTACTAGGTTTTCCGCCGCCAACACCCCCATCCCCATCGCCCGACGCACGGAGCAAACCGGACGCGCAACCGTTGCCCGCGCCACATCGCCAACCGCATAAACCCGCGGCGCCACCAACAAATTCGGACGCACCCGCACCCCCTGCTCCACGGACAGCCCGACTGCCGCCATCAACGCCTCGTTGGGGCGAGACCCTGCGGCACACAACACCACATCATCCTCCACCCACGCACCACTTTCCAGCCGGATCCCTCCCGAAAGCACCTCCGCAATTCGCGCCTCAAGAATCACGCGAAGTCCCTGTGCCTCCAGTAACCGCTGTAAATACGCACTCCCCGCGGCTCCCAACGTGCCACCCGCCAACTGCCCAGAAACTTCCAACACCGTCACCTGAACGCAGCCGCCCCTAACCGCCCCGGCCTGTACCGCACGAAGCGCAGCCTCCAGCCCCAATACGCCCCCGCCGATCACCGTCAGCCGCTTCCCCGCAGAAAAGAGCGAACGCAATACGCGTGCATCCTGTAACGACCACAGCGTCCGCACACGATCTGCATATGCGCCAGAAAATGCCGGTTTGAACGGATGCGCCCCCATCGCCAGAATCACGCCGTCATAAACCTCCCCGTTCACACGCCGCGCCGCCACATCAACAGCCGTTACAACCTCGTGCCTCACCCGAATACCTGCCGCCGCATAAGCCCCTTCCGGCTTCATCGCAATCGCCGCCGGCTCTACCTGCCCGAACGCTACGGCGATCACTCGCGGGCGAAAATAGGGCGCATCCGGCTCATCACTCCATATCGTTACGGCATGGCCGGCATGAGCCAAAACAAACGCTGCCTCCACGCCGGCATGGCCGGCTCCTACCACCGCAACCTCAGCCATGCCCCCGCCTCCTCTTCAGCGACCGCGCCAACCGGCAGTCAATCCACTGCGTTTCCGTAACCAAATAATCCATCTGCTCGTCATGTAATTCCTGCGGGAGCGGCTCGCGACGCACCTGACAATCGAACGCCATCCCCACCCGCAGCGAATTCTGCCGAAGCCCGGCAAGCAAACGGTCATAAATCCCAGCGCCATAACCCAACCGCCCGCCACAGATATCAAACGCCACCCCAGGCACCAACACCGCATCCACATACCCTGCCGGGAAGCGTTCAGAAGTCTCTGGCTCCGGAATTCGGTGCGGCCCCTGCCGCATGGGTACACCAGGCGCCAAAGACGCCCATGCATACCCCCTCTGCACATCTGAAAAACGCGGCACACAAACCGCCGCCTGTGCCTGAAACAATGCCTGCAGCACCGCCTCTGTTGGGAACTCCGCCCCCACACTGAGATACGCGGCAAACGTGTAGAACCGCGGCAACAGATTTAATGCCCGCACATCAAACAAAATGGAGGCGGCCATTTGTGCTGCCCGCGCACGATCCGCCCGAGATATAGCCGCCCGGCGCACCAGATACGCCTTTCGAAGCGCTGCCTTGTCTTCCTTTTCAGCCATGCGGTTTTCTCAGCGGGAACGAATAGCTCCATGGCTCTCAATTAACCACTTGTACGTGGTCAACGCCATAAGCCCCATCGGCCCGCGGGCATGCAGCTTCTGCGTGGAAATGCCTACCTCTGCCCCGAGCCCAAACTCTCCGCCATCGGTGAAAGCCGTAGACGTATTCACATAGACACACGCGGCATCCACCTCGCGCTGGAACCGGGCAGCCACCTCGGGGCTCTGCGTGAGAATCGCCTCACTATGCCCCGAACCAAACCGGGCAATATGCGCAAGTGCCGCATCCAATGAATCGACCACCCGCACGGAAAGATTAGGTGAAAGCCATTCACGCCCCCAGTCTTCCGGCGCGGTGTGAACCTGTGCACCCGCCGCACGGCACGGAGCCAATAGCGCCTCAAGCTGAGGCTCCAACGCCCGATGCACCAGCACACAGTCCAAAGCATTACACACCGAAACCCGGCGCATCTTCGCATTTGCAATGACCCGCGCCGCCAACGCGATCTCTGCATCTTCATGAACGTAAGTATGACAGACCCCCGCACCCGTCTCAATCACCGGGACCCGTGCCTGTTCCCGAACAGCTCGAATAAGCCGAGCACTGCCGCGAGGGATCAATACATCTACAAGCCCCTCGGCCATCATCAATGCCTGCGAAGCCTCATGTGTGGAAGGCAACAGCGTAACCGCCGCCTCTGGAAGCCCTTCCGCCCGCAGCACACCGGTAATAACATCCGCTATAGCCGCATTGCTTCGCGCAGCCTCTTTACCCCCTTTCAGCACTGCCGCATTTCCCGTTCGCAAACAAAGCCCTGCAATATCCGCCGTCACGTTTGGACGCGCCTCATAAATACAAGCCACCACCCCCAACGGCACGCGCACCCGCCGCAACCGGATACCACTGGGCATAGTCCGCGCCTCCAATGTTTCCCAAAGCACATCCGGCAAAGCGGCCACCACTTCAGCCGAAGCAGCAATCGCCTCAATCCGCTCGGGCGTCAGGAACAAGCGATCGCGCCGAGGATCCGCTTCCGGAAGCGCTGCCACATCCCCCGCATTCGCCGCCAACAGCTGCTCAGTGGCACCACGCAGTGCCGATGCCATTTGGCGCAACAACTGCCTGCGGGCTGCATCAGGGAGCAATGCCACCACCTTGGAGGCCGTCTTCGCGGCCTCCAAGGTCTGTTCAATGCCCTCGCTTAGCTCAGCCATTCATGTACTCCTGCTTACACCTGCATCTTACGCGCGATGAAAGACTTCGCCTTCGATCACCTTCCACGGCAAACCATAACGATTCAGATCTTCCATAAACGGATCCGGATCAAACTGTTCCATGTTAAAAACGCCCGCCCCACGCCATTTGCCTGTGAGCATCATTTTAGCGCCAATCATCGCCGGCACACCGGTGGTGTAACTGATCGCCTGCGACTTCACTTCACGATAACACGCCTGATGATCGCAAATATTGTAAACGTAAACCGTTTTAGGCTTACCTTCAAAATCCAACCCGCGCACCTGGCACCCAATACAAGTCTTGCCCTTTGTAACCGGCCCCAAGGTGGCCGGATCTGGCAGCAGCGCCTTCAAAAACTGAATCGGGACAATCTCGCGCCCCTGATACATCACCGGGTCAATCCGCGTCATACCCACGTTCTTCAACACTTCCAGATGCTTCAGATAGTTATCTGAGAAACTCATCCAGAAGCGTGCCCGCTCCAGTCCAGGGATAAACCTAGCCAGCGATTCCAACTCTTCATGATACATCAAATATGTGTTCAATGTTCCCAATCCCTCAGGCATTTCAAAAGCCTGCTTCACTGAGAGCGGATCCGTCTCTACAAAGCCCTTGCCCTGTTCCCAATAACGACCCTTCGCTGACACTTCACGGATATTGATCTCCGGATTAAAGTTCGTCGCAAACGGGTGGCCGTTACTGCCTGCATTGCAGTCAATAATGTCAATCTGGCGGATTTGCGGAATATAATGCTTTTGGATATATGTGCAGAAAACGGAACTTACCCCAGGGTCAAATCCTGAGCCCAAAAGTGCCATTCGCCCGGCAGCCTTAAATCGTTCCTGATACGCCCACTGCCACTTATACTCAAACTTCGCCGTATCCAACGGCTCATAATTCGCCGTATCCAAATAATCGCATCCCGCCTCCAAACAGGCTTCCATAATGTGCAAATCCTGATACGGCAGCGCAATATTCATCACCAGATCCGGTTTAAACGAACGAATCAGCGCGACCAACGCAGGCACATCATCCGCATCCACCTGTGCCGTTCTTACCGGCCGCGTCAACTCCGCCGCAAGCGCATCTACCCGCGCCTTCGTCCGCGAAGCCAGAAGAATATCCGTAAATACTTCCGGTACCTGATCCAGCTTATGAGCCACCACACTGCCCACACCGCCGGCGCCAATCATCAATACGCGCATAAATCGTTCCTTTCAGCAACATGCTCAACAACAGGCTCTAGTATACCACAAACGCCCCGCTCCTCCGCGTGAGAGCACCGTCCGCAACAGGGGTATAAACGCCTGCCCCCACTCCGGAAACGGAGTCGCCCAAAACCAATCTTTTGGATCCAGAGATAACAAAAACCGGGGCGATTCCGCGCCCCGGTTTTCACTTGGCAGACCCAGCCAGTATTATCCAACAAACCCATGAAGCGCCAGGAAGTCTGTTCGGTACCCTGCGATATCCGTAGTGGCTTCCACATTCTCTGGCGTGAGCGCCTGCATCAAAGCATCCACCTCAGACTGGATCTCCGGGCGCATTTCCCAATCGTCAATCCGAATGCGCCCAGCCTCATCTACCGGCATCGAGCCGTCAGGCGTGTAGAGCCGCTCACGGAAAAGCCGATCAATCTGATCCAAACAATCCTCATGGAGCCCGTGTGCCTTCATCACCTTGAAAAGGCAGGCGATGTAAGGCGGCATGGCCGGAATCACGGCAGAAGCACGAGTAACAAGCGCCTTATTCACGCTCACCACGCCCAAACCATGAAGCGGAGCCAACAATTCTGAAATCGCTTTGGCAGAAGCTTCCAGGTTTTCCTTGGCACGGCCGAGCGTACCAGAGCGGTAGATATCCTGCGTGCATTTGGGGCCGATATAGGAATAAGCCACCGTTTTACAACCCTGAGCTAATAACCCGTGTGCCTTCAGGAACTCTATCCACAGCACCCAGTCTTCTCCGCCCATAACCTTAACCGTTGCCGCGATCTCGTCTTCCGTAGCTGGTTCAACCGAGACTTCCTTCATCTCGCAGGTCATAATATCCAGCGTTCGCGCTGTGTGGGGCTTACCGATAGGCTTAATCGCACTCTTGTAAAGGATGCCGGTCTTCGGATCGGTACGCATAGGCGATGCGAGCGAATAAACGACCAGATCGAACGGCGCAAAGTTATTATCCTTGGCCAGCTGAGCCACGGTCTCACGCGTTGCATCAGCAAACGCATCGGCGGAAATGGTGACGGCTTTGAGGCCATCCGCCTTCGCCGCTGCATCAAATGCCTCGTTATTATACCATCCCGGAGAACCGGCCTTTCGCTCTGTTGGGGCACGTTCGAATGAAACCCCAAGCGTCTCGGCACGCGAGCCGCCGAAGGCCGCTGCAATGCGCGAAGCCAGGCCATAACCTCCCGAGCACCCAAGCACCAAGACGCTTTTGGGGCCATTTTGAACCGGAGCTTTTGCCTTTTCACGTGCGATATCGCGGGCGACAAACTGCTTGCATCCCTCGCCATCCACATTCAGGCAAAGGCCTCCACGAACTTTCGGTTTTTCGGACATGAGAAATGTTCCTTCCGAGAATTATAAAAACTTTTGAGTCTTTCGACTTATGCCTGCTCTGTCAAGGCCCCCTCCGGCACCACCAGGCAAAACCACTGTGCTTCAACCGCCACAAGCGGATTGCCACGCTTGTCGTTTTTCCCAACCACGTAGCCCTTCCCCTTCTGCTCCAACCGGCGCCCCGTAGCCTTCACCGTTTCAATCTCATAACGCACCGTATCACCGGGGCGCACCTGATTGACAAACCGCACCTCCAACAACTTGGCAAAGAGGAACAGCTTCTTCTCCTCATCGGCGGAGGCCAGGCGATACCCGGCACCTCCACACTGCGCCATGGACTCCACCAGAATGACTCCGGGACACACGGGATATTGAGGGAAGTGCCCCTTGAAAAAGTAACGCTCCGCGCCATAATCGACCTCTGCCACCACACGCTCGGGCGTGGCCTCTAAAATGCGATCGCAGAAAAGGAACGGATCCCGATGGGGGAGAACGGTTTTAATGATTTCCTGGTCGTACATGGTGGAACACTCCGTGATATGGCTCTGGGCGGTGGGGGGTAAGCTTGCGGCCGAAGAAACTCCGGCCGCAAGGCCGCGCAATCCTCAGGCGTAGCGCCGGAGAATGAGGGAAGAGTTGTGCCCGCCGAAGCCAAGCGTATTGGTCATTGCGATATCCAACGGTGCCTCAATCCCCTTGTTCGGAACACAATCCAGATCGCACTCCGGATCTGGGGTGTGGTAGTTGATCGTCGGCGGATAGAAATTATCACGGATTGCCAACAGGCAGGTCATGGCCTCCAATGCTCCGGTTGCCCCGAGCAAATGGCCGGTCATCGACTTGGTAGAGCTCATTTTCAGCTTGTAAGCGTGCTCACCGAAGACCACTTTCGCCGCACGAGTCTCCATCGGGTCGTTCAATCCCGTGGACGTACCATGCGCGTTGATATACTGGATATCGGAAGGTTGAAGCCCGGCATCGGCAAGCGCCATCTTCTCCGCGTGGATAATGCCGGACGCCTCCGGATCTGGAGCGCATACATGATACGCATCACCGCCGGCGCCATACCCAGCCACTTCGCCATAAATTTTGGCGCCGCGCGCCTTTGCGTGCGCTTCACTTTCAAGGATCAGCACCGCCGCACCTTCGGACATGATGAACCCATTACGGTCTTTATCGAACGGGCGGCACGCCGTCATCGGATCAGGATTAGTAGAAAGCGCATGCATGGCCTGGAAACCACCCACACAATATTCCTCAATCGTAGACTCCGCGCCCCCGGCAATGACAACATCCGCGCGACCGGAGCGAATCATGTCCATGGCCACCCCCAGGGCATCTGTTGAGGCCGAACAAGCAGTCGAAACCGTAAGAACGGGGCCTTTGGCCTTGAGGTAAATCGAGACATTACCCGGGCCTTCGTTCGCAATCAGCATAGGAATGGTCATCGGGCTGAGACGGCGGGGGCCCTTTTCGAAAAGGGTCTTATAACTGGGCGCATCTACTTCCTTGCCGCCAATGCCCACACCAAGAATACACCCCACGCGCTCAGGCGCGATCAATGACGAAGGCTGGCTTCCTACACAACGCCAAGGGTTGGGGCAGTCTTCAGTCGCCTCGCCGAGCGTGTCATAACCGGCATCCACCCACGCCTGCTTGGCTGCGGCCACAGCGTACTGCGCAAAGAGCGCCAACCGCTTGGCTTCCTTGGGATCAATATATTGAGAGACGTCAAAATCTTTAACTTCCCCGGCCACTTTCACATTCAAGCGCGAGGTATCGAAGCGCGTGATGGTGTTGATTCCGCAACGACCGGCACGGATGCCCTCCCAGAAGGTCTTCACATCATTGCCCAACGGCGTGATGCACCCGAGGCCTGTGACGACGACTTTCTTCTTCTCCATGGCATAATCCTTTCTAAGCGAGGTTACTTCGTCCACTCAACCACCACACCGCCATACACAAGGCCGGCGCCGAATGCCGCAAAAATCAGGCGATCGCCGCGGTGCAGCATCCCCTTCTTCGCCATCTCATCAAGCGCAATTGGAATCGAGGCGCTGGACGTGTTGGCAAAACGGTCGATGTTTACATAAAACTTTTCAACGGGAACGTTAATGCGCTTGACGGCAGCATCGATAATTCGCGTATTGGCTTGGTGCGGCACAATCCACGCAATATCTTTCTCGGTGTAGTGATAGTGTTCCAAACTTTTGGCAATGATATCGCAGAAACTGCGAACCGCGAAGTTAAATACGGCACGCCCATCCATCTTCAAATCACCAGGCGCCTGCCGAGCCGTCTCTTCCGTCCGCACGCCGCCTTCGCGATGGATAGCCATGGCGCCGGTACCATCCGCTCCGATCAGATGAAAACCCAACCCGCCGGGGACTTCGGAGTTCTTCAGCACCACCGCACCCGCACCGTCCCCAAAAAGACAGCAGGTATTGCGATCCGACCAGTTGATTGTCCGGCTCATAATCTCGGTAGAGATCACAAGAATCGGGCGGTCGTCAATCTGCATGAGTCCTTTGGCCACTGTCAGCCCGTACACGAAGCCAGGACACGCGGCGCTCATGTCAAACGCCGCCGCGTTTTTCGCCCCGAGCATACCCTGAATCACACAGGCCGTAGAAGGATAAATCGCATAATCGGGTGTGGTGGACGTAACGATAATGGTTCCGATTTCTTCCGGTGCCACACCGGCATCGGCTAACGCGCGCCGCGCAGCCTCACACCCGAGCGTGGAAGCATTCTCATCGGGGCCAACCACGTGGCGCTGGCGGATGCCCGTATGGGAGACAATCCACTCATCGCTGGTATCAACCATTTTCGCAAGGTCGTCATTCGTCAGAACGCGTTGCGGCACAGCGGAACCCGTTCCAGCAATATGGGTATACACTTTCTGCTTTCCCTTCGTAAAACAAATCTGGCCATAGTATCCCAAAAAATACGGTAGAGTGCAAACAAGCGCCTCCGTACGCGGTAAAACACCTCCTACTCCCGGGGTGCGTACCATGAACACCTACTCGTTCAAATTCGACCAGCTGTTCGGTTCCCCCGCTTCAATGCACGAAATAAAAAGTCAAAAAAACAATTGACTTGGAGTATGCTCCAGGTCGTATACTTCTTCTCATTCATTCAGGAAAGGAGTCTTTATTATGACACGAAGAGATTTCCTCTCGCACAGTTTCACCTGCGGAGCCGGGATGTTGGTGGCCGGCTGTTCCGAAGCCGCCGAGCCTGCGCCCGCTGCTGCAACACCCCCGGGTGCCCGCAAGACACTGGTCGTCTACTACTCCTGGAGTGGCAACACCCGCGCACTGGCCAAACAATTGGCCGTTCAGCTCGGATGTGAAAGCGTTGAACTCTCCCCGGAGAAGCCCTACCCTGCAGAATACACCGCCTGCACAGAGTATGCCAAGAACGAGATTCGAGCCGGTGTGCGCCCGGCCATGAAGCCCTTCCCAGATCTTTCAAGTTATCACACCCTTTTGGTAGGTTCCCCCAATTGGTGGAGCACCGTAGCGCCGCCTGTCAGTGCTTTCTTGGAATCGCCTGCTCTCACCGGGAAAACGGTTTCCCTCTTCATCACCCATGGCGGCGGTGGAATGAGCCGATGCGAAACGGATGCCCGAAAACAATGCAAGGGGATCTTTAAGGAACCTGCCTTGGCCGTCTCAGGGGTTCGGGCGGCTCGTTATGCCAAAGACGAAGCGCGGAAATGGATCTCCGCGCTGCGGGAAACTAACGTGCTTTAATGATATCTTCCTTGTCTTTTGAAATGGAGTTCAAATGAAACGCAGAACGTTCCTCGTATCACTGGCGGCCTCCGTGGCCGGAAGTGCCCCCGCGGAAGACTTTGCAGGAGCCTGGCGCGCCGATGGCGCCTCCACTGCTCCAACCGGAAAAACATCCGGCTGGGGCGGAGCCCAGGGGGCGTCAGTCTACTTCACGCGAGAGATTTCCTCCAATGCATTATTGAAGATTTATGCCGCGTTGGGCATCAAGCTCCCCGGAAGCGTGGGCGTAAAAGTATCCACTGGCGAACCCGGCGGCCACCATTTCATCAATCCACAAATGGCCAAAGCACTTGTGGCTTCGCTCGATGCCAATATCGTAGAATGCAACACGGCTTATGGCGGGCGCCGCGGCACACTTTCCGAGCACATCCGCGCCGCCCTCGAACACGGCTGGGCAGATATTGCCGCCGTGGATATCATGGACGGCCTGCACACGCTTAACCTCCCGGTGCCCGAAGGCTCCATCCGCCTGAAGCATGATATCGTGGGGTCGCATTTTCGTAATTATGACAGTTTCCTCGTGCTCAGCCACTTCAAAGGGCACGCCATGGGCGGCTTTGGCGGCGCATTGAAGAATCTCTCTATCGGCTTTGCATCCCGCAACGGCAAAATGCTCATTCACACCGGCGGGAAAACCGACCTGACCTGGCGCGGCGGCAAGCAGCTGGAGTTTCTGGAAGCCATGGCCGAAGCCGCAGGCGCCGTGCATCAGGCGCGTCCCAACGCCATGGCCTATATCAATGTAGCCAATAATCTCTCCGTCAGCTGCGACTGTGACAGCCACCCGGCTCCGCCCACCATGAACGATATCGGCATCTTTGCTTCCCTTGATCCCGTAGCCGTAGATCAGGCTTGCGTAGACGCCATCTACGCCGCTCCGGATGGGAAGGATCTCATCGCACGCATGGAGAGCCGTCAGGGCATCCACATCCTTGAACACGCTGCAGCGCTCAATCTGGGTTCACGCGCCTATCGTCTGATTGAGATATAATTGTTCGCATGTTCCGCCGGCGGCGGAGCCCCCGTTTTAACCCGTCCTTATTTAAAGGAGACGTTTGTCATGCATATTCCTGCTGAAATGCTTCATGGGGCTGTTTGCCCCGTTACCGCCACTCTCGCCATCGCCGGCATCGGAACTGCCGCCATCACGCTGGTGCGGCACCCAAAAGCCGCACCGAAAGCTGCCGACATGGCACTCACCGGCGCTACGGTTTTTGGTCTTCAGATGCTCAACTATCCCATCTATAATGGCATCTCCGGGCACCTTATTGGCGGTGTCTTCGCGGCGGCTCTGCTCGGCGTGCCCGGCGGAGTGCTCTGCACGGCACTGGTGCTGTTAGCGCAAACCCTGCTTTTCGCCGATGGCGGGCTAGGTATGCTGGGCGCAAACATCGTCAATATGTCGCTCATTGGAGCAGGGCTTGGCGGCCTGCTGCTTCAAGTTCTGCGCCGCAGGGGCGTGGCCGAACCGCTCGCCGTAGCCGGGGCGGCCTTTGCCTCCACCTTGGCGGCCGTCGTAGCCTTGGGCGGAGAACTACTGGCCTGCCGTACGGCGCCGCTGGCCGCTATCGGAAGTCTGCTTGCGCTCCATGCGGTGCTGGCCTGCGTGGAAGGCGCCATAACGCCCGTGCTCACCGCAGTTATCAAGCCCACCTCCGTTGGCGTACTTGGTCGGCGCGGACTGACTATGCTCGGCGGAATTACCCTGGCCGCCCTACTCTGCGCCCCGCTGGCCAGTGCCTTCCCGGATGCGTTTGAGTGGACAATGGCACGGTTTTCCCTTCTGCCTGATGCGCCAAACTTTGCTCATGCTCCCCTTGCGGACTACACGGTTCCTGCGGTTTCCTCAGAGCTCTTCTCTACCTGGGCGGCAGGGCTGGCAGGCATGCTCGCCGTGGCCACCCTCTGCTGGTTCGTGCCGCGAATGCTGACCAAAGCACGCTGACCACCCGGCCTAACCGTTCTTTTTCAGAGCACCTGCATCCGCGCCGGTAACGGTGCGGATGCCTTTTTAAACCCTCAAATCTTCTCACATCTTCCCGCCGAGCAGGGACTCCACGCCACCACGCCGAGCACTCTGCAAAGCCGAGGCGGAGTTAAAGCGAACCCGGAGCAACGACACCTCCATGCCGGGGCGGGTTTCCAACATACACGGCATAGCAAACACACCTGTTCCCGTAAACAACGCTACGGGGCACGCCGCCGAAAGTTAAAGCGTGAACGGCGAGGGGAAGAGATCTGCCAGCGTAAGCCGTTTTGAATCCTGGGAATCCAGAGCGCCCAAAACAATCGGCATGGCGGAGGGGCAAAAGGCCGCCAACACCTGAAGACAGGCGCCACAGGGCGGCACCGGGCGCGGGGCTGCGATCGCCAACGCTCGAAAAGCTCGGCACCCGGAAGCTACCGCATGAAAAACTGCGTTGCGTTCGGCACACATCGTCAGGCCATAAGAAGCATTCTCAACGTTACAGCCAGTGTAGATCTGCCCGTCTTCCCCTAACAGTGCTGCGCCTACCGTAAAGTGGGAATACGGCGCGTAAGCTCGCGGAGCCACCGCGCGTGCGGCCGCAAGCAGGGTTTCTTCAGAAACGAACAGCGTGGAAGCACATTCCTTATTCATGGCGAAGGGCGTCAATTGGATTCAAACGACTGGCGCGCCAAGCGGGATAGAATCCAAATGCCACGCCGATAAAAGCCGAAACCCCGGCCGAAATCAGAATTGCCCCGGCCGAAACGCTGACCGGCCACTTGAGCACGTGAGCAATCACCAGCGAGGCACACCGCCCCACCCCAATTCCCACAAGACCGCCCAACAGGCAAAGCAACACCGATTCTGTCAGAAACTGCGCCAGAATTCGCGAACCGCGCGCGCCAACCGCCATGCGCAGCCCAATCTCTCGCGTCCGCTCCGTCACGCTCACCAGCATGATGTTCATAATTCCAACACCGCCGACTACGAGTGAAAGCATGGCCACAATCAGCAGCAACGTCGTCATTAACCCACTGGTTGCCGTCATGGTTTTAAGCATTTCCGACATATCCCGAATAGAGAAATCATTCTCTCCATCCTCCGGAATATTATGTCGGCGGCGAAGCACCTGCGTGATTTGCTCCATGGCATCGGCCACCTGCTCCGGTGTTTTGGCTGAAACGGTAATCTGATTCACGTTGTTGAAACGCACTGGCAGAGGGTAATTCTGCGCCTGAACGGAATCGCGCTCAGGGTAGATTGTGGTGGAGCTTTCAGGATAGACATCGCTCGTGGAAGACGTGGTCGAAGAGCTATTTCCGGAAGAACCAGTGGCCGACCCGCCGGAACGCGACAACCGGTTACGCATCGTCTTCCAAGGCACAATCACGGTGTCGTCCTGATCCATCCCCATCATGTTCGCACCCTTGCGCGGCAATACACCAATCACACGAAAAAGAACGCTGTTCAGACGAAGGTCCTGCCCCACCGGCTCCTGCCCCGGGAAAAGCTCTTCTTTCACCGTTTGCCCGATCACGCAGACGCAGGCGGCCACATCCACCTCGCGCTTGGTAAAATAACGCCCTGAAGCCGGCGTTCCCCACGACTGAACCTTAAAGTAATCTTCATTGCCTGAATAGACAACAAATGGTGTCCAATTCCGGTTTCCCGCGATTGCCTGAATGCCGCGCCGGGACAGGGAGGGTGTAACGGCCTGAACCGACCGGCACTCAGCCGCGATAGCCGTACAATCCTCTTCCGTAAGCGTAACCGTGCCGCCGGACCCTGAGCTGATCCCTGCGGTTTTTACCGCCGAGGGCCAAATCATCATCACATTGGTGCCCATATTGGCAATAGAGCTTTTGATGGATTGAGAGGCGCCCGCTCCAATTTCCATCATGGTAATCACCACCGCCACACCGATCACAATCCCCAACATTGTGAGCAGGGAACGAAGGATATTCCGGCGCAGCGAAATAAAAGCTGCCGCAATCTGCCGCAACACCATCATGACAAAGCCCTTTCGTCATAGGCGCCGCCCACCACTAAACCATCTTTGATATGGCACGCCTCTTTGGCAAACGCCCCCACTTCCGGCGAATGCGTAACCAACACGATGGTAATGCCTTCCTGTTCATTCAGCTCCTGAAACATCCGAAGCACCTCCTCTGAGGTTTTGGAATCCAGGTTTCCTGTCGGTTCATCCGCAAAGAGAATTTTCGGCCGGTTCACCAACGCCCGCGCGATTGCCACCCGCTGCTGCTGACCGCCCGACATCTGCGAGGGCTGATGCTCCATACGGTCGGCCAGCCCCACGCGTTCGAGCAGACTTTCCGCCCACGCCCGTTCTTCTTTTGCACTCTTCCGATTCCGCGCATACTCCAGCGGCATCAACACATTTTTGAGCGCTGAGGTGCGGGCAAGCAGATTAAAGTTTTGAAACACGAACCCGATGCGTGCGTTGCGCAAGTCTGCCCGCGCATTAGCCGACAGCGTTGTTACATCCCGCCCGTCAAGCAGATATTGCCCGCCTGTGGGCACGTCCAAAAAGCCCAAAATATTCATCAATGTAGACTTGCCGCCGCCGGAGGGGCCCATGAGCGCCATCAGCGTCCCCTCATGAATCGTCATGGATATTCCCTTCAGTACCGGGACGTCCACATCTCCCAAGCGATAGGTCTTTCGCAAACCGCGCAGTTCAATCAGCGTATTAGGCGTTGCCGGCATATCTACACCTCCCTGATCACGGGCGCGGCGGCGGGTTCCCGCCGGATTTTCCACGTTGTCTGCCCCAGCGCGGCGGTTTCGGCAGGAAGGGGTTTTCCCCAGCAGCCGAAGCCTGCTCCACCTCCATTGCCGTCAACACGCCGGTAATCACCGCATCGCCGGCTGTTAAACCCTCGGCCTCAATGGCCGCGTGAATATCATCACTCACGCCAACCTTGACCGCCACGGGGCTAGGATGCCCCGCCTCATCCTGCACAAAAATCACCTCTTTTCCAACCAACGCCTCAGGCGCCGCCCACCCTTCCGGCCGCCACCGCAGCGCCGCTACCGGCACAAGCAGCGACTCGGCTGGCGACTCCGCCAAGATAAAGCTGACGTTAGCCGTGAGATAAGGCAGCAGGAGGCCGTCCGGATTCTCTGTGGCCACTTCCACCGTGTACGTTACAACGTTCGATGTCATTGAGGCATTTAACCGTACCCGCCCCACTTTGCCCTCAAAGGTCTTTCCTGCGAAAGCATCCACCGTAAACGTGACACGCTGCCCTACCTGGATTGAACCAATATCGGCCTCATTCACCGGCACCCAGATCTCAATTTTACGCAAATCTTTGGCCACAAGAAAGAGCGACGGTGTGCTCATTGAAGCCGTTACCGTCTGCCCAATGTTCACCCGCCGGTCAATAATAATGCCATCCACCGTCGAGAGAATGTCGCAATATGAGAGGTTGCGCTGCGCCTTTTCAAGCTGCGCCTGCGCCTGCGCAATCGAAGCCTGCGCCTGCTTCACCGAAGCCTTTCCAACATCCAGCGCCGCCGCCGCCGTTTCATAGGCGCTCTGGTAGGCATCAAAGTCTTTCTGTGAGAGCGCATCGCCCACCCCAAGTTTCTGCGCACGAACCCAATCCCGCTCGGCCTGCCGCAGCTTAGCCGACAGCTGCACCACATCCGCTTTCGCTCCCGCAAGGTTCGCCTCTGCCGTTGTCAGATTCGCCTGCGCGATGGTTACCTCCGCCTTATACGTTACATCGTCAATTCGCGCCAGAAGCTGCCCCTTCTTCACCTCTGAACAATAATCCACCTCACGCCCCTGCGTATCCACACCGAAGGCCATAATCTGCCCTGTGATCTGCGCACCAATATCAATCAGATCCTCCGGCTCAATCGTCCCCGTCGCGCGAATGGTCTGCTGAACCTGCCCTTGTGCCAGAACATCCGTCTTGTAAGCCACCGGAGCCGTTTCCTGACGAGGGCGCAGCAACCACCAGGCCGCCCCGCCTGCAGCCAGCACCAGAACAACTAGAACAGCAACCACTTTTTTCATGCGCATAACTCCACTTGAAGGCAACGAGGCCTGACAGGGAAACGCCTGCGGCAATCCCTCGCGCGATATTGTAACGCCAGGCCTGTAAAAAACGCAACGGATTCCTTTTTTTCGCCACCCCCTGCATACACCACTATCCGCTCTTGAACGGGAAACGCCAGAATGGGCACCCCCTTCAAAGATTCAAAGTACGGAGTGAAGTGAACTCCGAACGAGTTATACCCCGCCCCGAGCAGCCGCTCAAATCCCGGCAAACGCACCTCTGAAACACACAGGTGCCACCTCCTCGTAACCCCGTTGGCAAGAGTCCATTTCATGAACAGACGCGAAAGCTGCCCAAGAATCGGCCGCTCACGCAGCCACGATCGCATGCCGGATTATTCTGTCTCTGCGGCGTCAATCCGGACTGTAAAAGGTTTGTTCGCAGGAAGCCCCCCCTTCTCCCCTGACTGCGTCAGCGGTACAGAGCGGAACGTATGCGATGCGGAACTATCGCCCAATGTACATTTACTCGCCGCCACATCAAACGTACTTGTTTCACCCGGACGATTACAAACCAAAATCAACTGAGCCC
Source organism: uncultured Lentisphaeraceae bacterium (assembly GCA_937892925.1). Lineage (GTDB taxonomy): Bacteria > Verrucomicrobiota > Kiritimatiellia > RFP12 > DVOR01 > Spyradenecus. Next base: position 27,866 of record CALBHX010000116.1, on the reverse strand, counting down.
CCGCCCGCATCCGAACCGTATCGGCCGCGGCGGTATTTCGTTTTTTGACTACCTGTGCCGTAACATCAAACCATGGATACCCCTTACTTGAGCGCACATCGGAAATACCGAAGTCATAACTCACCGCAAGCACCGTATCATCCCCGCGGGTATAAAGCCCATCCCCTTCAAAGTCTTCCAGAAGCGTCAATGTGAAGTCTGCCATCTGCTCAATTATGGAAGGCACCTTGGGGCGACCGGCACCCGTGATCAAGTAAGTGCACATGCCCCATGACAAAAATCCGGGAAAGCGGGTGCTCGGCCGTACAGCCCGCCGTGCCGCAAAGATCGGCCGGCAGAAGCGTGTCGAGCGTCACGGTGATGGCGGTGTCTTCGGTGTCGCCTCCATGAAGCACGACAGCCTCAGGATAATCGCCGTTTTTCCAATCAGTGTTCTCGCGCGACCATTCCCACTTACCCGCCTCGCTCCAAGCGGCGGTTTGACGCAACATGGAGAGAGGCTTGGCCAACTCAAACGAAATAATCAACTCTACAGCTTCCTTCCCTGCGGCATCAACCATTGTTTCCTGCCTAAGCGTAACCCGATAATCACCATGATTGATGTTCGGCGTCACCGCAATGGTCTTTTGTTTTAAAATCGTCTCATCGCGCAGTGTCGAATCGACTGCAAGCCGGAATCGGGCTTCACGTTTAGCCTATTCCTCTGCCGTAAACTGAAGTTTGAAGACGACATCATCGGCCAAATCTCTCAGCATGGGGCGAAGGGTCGTAATATCCAACGTGCCGGAGCCCTCAGTGGAAACAACCGCATCCGTCATATCCATAGCACGAAGCAGAATGGTATTCCCGTTCGGCTTCACCGTGATGGCTCCCTCCACCAACACATTCGCAAGAGATTCTGTCATCAAACGGCACGCTCGGGTCTTCCGTCTCCGCACCAGACGATGTTCCCTCACTGGGCGTTGTAAGCGTGATTTTACCCTTGGAAACAAAATTCAACCGGCTCATCACAACGTTCTCCGATTCGGCATCAAACGGTACCGAGCTTCCGCCCACCCATCGTAACCGTACCCAAAGCCCTACCCACGCTCAGCCTGGCAAAAGCCCGCCCCGTTTCCCTGCCGCATCATAAAAACCGTAACGCGTCTCCGCCGTGGCCGCGGTGTTCACCCGATACGCATCGACATTCGCGACGTCCGAGGCGCCCCCTCCGTCGTGGCCTGATAGAAATTGACGCCATACGTTTCTTTCTCCGGTGTGATGTAACGGGCGGTAAATCCCTCTCCCTGAACAGTCTCAATAACGGTTTCTGCCTGTCCTGGACAAGTGGGCGAAACAACCGCCACCAGCACAGCCACCCATGCCAACGCGTTCTTCATCATATCCCTAGTATTCCTATTCTGATGCTCAGGCATCAGATCGTTCAAGCTTCTCGGCTCGCTCCTGCGAAAACCTTCTGAGCTTTACGAGTGCGGAAAGCTATCACCCCCCCCTTCAAGCCATTTTTCTCAAAAACAAGAATCTTCCTCAAAAACGCGAGCATCCTCCGCGCCTCTCTTTTCAGATTCGCTCACCCCGTTTCATATCAAAACCCCACGTTACACCAGGCCCCCTACTCGAATGGATTCCCCGGCGCCAATGACCTGCCAAGTAGGTTCAAGCGTGCGGGGCGAAGCAGAAAAATCCGCAATACCAACCCTGCGGATCCTGCTCCGCCAGTTTCAAAAGAGCGACACGTTGCCATTGAATCTTCAAAGAGAGCGTGCTACACTATGCGGCTTTTCCGCTTTACAAAGAAAGACTTGGCCATGATTCATATCGATTGGAAGCGTATGGGAACCGTTTGTCTCAGCCGGTTCCGCCCAGCGCTTTGGCAATGCCTGCGAGAGGGTTATTCCTGGAAAACTTTTGCCTCCGATGCCGTAGCCGGAGTCATCGTAGCAGCCGTAGCGCTGCCGCTGGCCATTGCCTTTGCCATTGCCGCGGGGCTGCCGCCGCAGGCCGGGCTGATCACAGCCGTAGTGGCCGGGCTGGCCATCTCGGCTTTTGGCGGATGCCGTGTACAAATCGGCGGGCCAACAGGCGCCTTCATCGTCATCATTTACGGGATTTATACTCAGTTCGGCATGAACGGGCTGGCCATGGCCACCCTGATGGCCGGGGTTATGCTGGTCATCCTCGGGCTTTGCGGATTAGGTTCTATCATCAAATACATTCCCTATCCCGTCACCGTCGGCTTCACCTCCGGCATCGCACTCATTATTTTTGCCGGCCAAATCGAAGCCCTGCTGGGTTTGGATTGCTCCGATGCACTCAACGCCCTGCACCTGACCAAAATGCCCGGCGACTTCGTGGGTAAACTCAACGTTTACGCCCACGCTCTCGGCACCATCAATTGGGCTGCATGTCTGATTTCCGCCCTCACCCTGCTCATCTGCATCTACTGGAAAAAGGTTACCCAGCGCGTTCCCGGATCCATTGTCGCCATTTTGATAACCACTCTCGCAGCCATGGCGCTCAACCGGTTTTTCGGCGTAGAAGTGGCCACCATCGGCAGCCGCTTCCCCTCCGTCTCCGCCGGCATGAAGCTCCCGTTCCCCTCGTTCCCCTCCGTTGGCTGGGAAGAGATGCGCCAGCTCTTCTCCCCTGCGCTCTCCATTGCCCTGCTCGCCGGCATTGAGTCCCTCCTCTCCGCAGTTGTGGCCGATGGTATGATCGGGAAACGCCACAATTCCAACACCGAACTCATCGGCCAAGGCATCGCCAATATTCTCTCTCCGCTCTTCGGTGGCATCCCCGCTACCGGCGCCATCGCCCGCACCGCAACCAACATCAAAAACGGAGGCCTCACCCCCATCGCCGGCATTCTCCACGCACTCATTCTGCTGGGCGTGATGCTTTTTCTGGGGCGTTATGCCGCACTCATTCCCATGGCCACGCTCGGCGGCGTGGTGGCGCTTGTCGCCTACAACATGAGCGAGTGGCATCTCGTCAAAGGGCTGTTCAAAAGCACACGCTCGGACGTCCTCGTCATGCTCACCAGTTTTCTGCTCACCGTCCTCATAGATCTCACCGTTGCCATTCAAGCCGGCGTCCTGTTGGCGGCTTTCCTCTTCATCCGCCGCATGAGTGAATCCACTGAAGCGCGCAACATCACCCGTTTACTCGCCGGAGAAGGCGACGCCCCGCGTGCCGATGACTTGGGGCAGCCAGGCATTGTCGTCCCGCCAGGTGTAGAAGTCTTCGAGGTTTACGGCGCCCTCTTCTTCGGCGCGGCCGACAAGTTCAAAGACACACTCCTCTCACACGCCCATCAACTTCCAAAGGTGCTCATTCTGCGCATGCGCCATGTCTTAGTGCTCGATGCCACCGCCCTGCACTCGCTTGAGGAAGTTTATACCCACACCCACGCCCGCGGCGTAACGCTGGTTCTCTCCGGCGTAACCGCTCAGCCACTCCTGCTCATGGCACGTGCTGGATTCCTCGACCGAATCGGGCAGGCCAACGTCCACGGCCATATCTCCGAAGCGCTCGCTCGTGCCCGCGAAATCATTGCCGAAAAAGATGCGCCTGCCGCAAGCTGACGCAGCAGGCGTCAAACACTCGGTACATTTCTAAAATCCGCCCGGCAGCCCGTTGCCCGGGAATCATCTCCGGCAGCGAAGCGCCTGAACGACCATCGGCAGCGCCACCGCCGCCGTATCCGTTCGAAGCGGGCGCTCCCCCAGCGAAACCGCCTGGAAGCCCTGTTGTTCAAAGGCACAAATCTCTGCAGGCGTCCACCCGCCATCCGGCCCAACCGCAATCAATGGAATGCCCCCAGAAACCGGCATCGGTGGCTGTTCCGGCGAAGGGTTGGCAATCAGGCGCAACGTCTGCTCCGGAGGAAGCAGCTCCCACAAAGCCCGCAGCTTCGGCACCACCCGAACGCGTGGCACCGCCGTCGTTCTTCCCTGCATCAACCCTTCAATCAATACCGGGCGATAGACCTCCTCCCGAAGCAGGTGCATGGAAAAATAACTCTTTTCCACCTTTTCAGCCCCCACCAGAAAGATATTCCGCACCCCCATCGCCGCACTCTGGAAGAGAATTCGGCGCAATGAACGCGGCCGCGTCAGCGCCAGCACCAGGTCATACCACGGCGGCAGCGCCGCCTCGCGGCAATCCATCGAAAACGTTACCCCCGCCGAAGAGACCTCCCGAACCACCGCCTCCCCCACAAGCCCATCCAGCACACCCACCCGGAACGTCCGCCCCGGCTCGGCATGAAGAAACGTCCGCACGTGCTCCGCCCGCGCGTCCGAAAGCGTGCACACCCCATCAGCGCCCACCTCTTCCGGAGCCACCAACACCAGATTCATTATTCAATGGCTCCCAAGTCACTGCCCAAATGCGCTAGGTCAATACAGCCCTGATAGACCTCCCGAACCGGCCCGGTCAGCGTCAGCCCCGTGCACCGATTCCCACGCCAATCGGCATCCACCGTCAAAATAAAACCGCCCCCCGTTCGAACAGCCATAGGCAGCGTGCCCGCGTGCGCCTCCACCGCCGCAATAGCCGCCGCCACCGCACCCGTTCCACACGCACCAGACTCCGCCTCCACGCCGCGCTCATACGTGCGCATACTCAGGCGATTCGGCTCCCGCTGCGCTACGAAGTCCACATTCACGCCCTCAGGAGCAAACGCCGGATGCAGGCGGATCGCCCGCCCCAAAGTCTCAATATCCACCGTCTCCGGGCTCTCCGTGCGCACCACGAAATGCGGCACGCCCGTGTTCAGATAATCCCCCACAATCTGCTGCCCCTCCACCGAAACGGCCATGCCATACACCCGCGCCGTGGCTTCCGGCATCCACACCTTCACGTTGCAGGCATCCATCAGCTCGGCATCCAACAGCCCGCACGATGTCTCCATCGTCATGGCGCGCGGCGCAGCACCGATTTTATGCGCAAACCAGGCTGCGCACCGCGCCCCGTTGCCGCACATATCCACCTCCGTGCCGTCTGGATTCAGAAAACGCATCCGAAAGTCCGCCCGGTTCGATTGCTGGATCAGGATAATTCCCTCCGCCCCAACCCCCGTCCGCCGCGCGGCCAACAGGCTCATCAGCACATAATCCTGCCAGGGCACAAGCCCTTCGCGATCGTCAATCATCACGAAATCGTTGGCCGCGCCATGCATTTTGGTGAAGTTCAGTTTCATGCGGAAGTCTCCTAGGCAAAGAGGAATCATAGCAAAACCACACGCGCAGTGCCCATATCAGGCCTCCAGCAAACGCCGCGTCTCATCCGGCCACAACATTGGATTCGGCGTCTCCAGAATCAGCGGCACCCCGGTCATTCGCGGATCCCGGGCAATGGCCTCAAAAACTCCCCAGCCTAAGAACCCCTTCCCCAGGCTCTCATGTCGATCCAGGTGCGACCCAAGCGCCCCCTTCGAATCGTTCAGATGCATCCCCCGCAGCCGCCCAAGCCCAACCGACGCATCCACCCGTTCCAGAAAATCCTCCAGCCCGGCCTGCGTGCGGATATCAAACCCTGCAGCAAACGTATGCGCCGTATCCAGGCAAATCCCAATACGCGTTTTGTCTTCAACCCCAGAAACAATCCGCCCCAATTCTTCCGGTGCCGCTCCCAAATAACTTCCCTGCCCGGCCGTATTCTCAATCACCACCGTCACGCCGCGCGTCTCCGACAACACCCGATTGATGCTTTCGGCCACCCGATCACACGCCGCCTCCACCGAAAGTTTCTTCAAATGAGAACCCGGGTGCAGATTCAACCGATCCAGTCCCAATGCCTCACATCGATGCAGCTCATCCAGCAGCGAAGCCATACTCTTGCCATGCGCCTCCGGATCCGGATTTGCCAAATTGATCAGATAACCCGCGTGCGGAAGCACCTGCGCCGGGGAAAAACCCGCCGCCTCCAGCGCTCGCCTGAACCCAGACACCGCCTCCGTTTCCAACGGCCTGCCAATCCACTGCCGCTGATTTTTCACAAACAGCGCAAACGCTGTAGCACCCACCGCCACCGCATTCGCAACAGCTGCCGCCGGCGCACCCGCAGCAGAAACATGAGGCCCAATCCAACGCATTTATCTTCAACTCCTTCTTTCCCTTAGTATATCAAACGTCGGCCGCTCCAAACGCGAACACACGCGCCGCTTCAGTCCCCTGAGTAAAAAGAAAACGCCCTGCGGCTGAAGCTGCCGCGGGGCGTAAAAATGGAGCCAACTGACGGAATCGGACCGACGACCTGCGCATTACGAATGCGCTGCTCTACCTAGCTGAGCTAAGTTGGCAGATGTGGTGAAAAGTATACCAAAGCCCCCATCTAAACGCAAGCAGAAAAATAGCCGCTCTGGCAGAGCCTCGCTTTTCCCATCCGCCTTTTCCTTCAGCCCCTGCGTGTAGGAAACAACAAAAACCCTTTGATCCGCCCGCCAGCAATCCACTATTCCAACGCTCACACTACACCCACTGGAAAGAACGCCAACTGCCAGCCCGCAGCGTGCGTCTTTCAACAAACCTGAACCAAACAAGCGCCGCTCGGTATATCCGCCCCACAGCCAACTCATTGCGACCAGCCCAAACGCTTGAGGCCATTCGTTGTAACGTAAATAAAAACACCGCCGCCCCAAACACTCCGTAAAGCCGCCCAGAGTCCAAACCGAAGCCGGGGCGGGTTTGCTGTGAACCCGCCCCGGCTTATTCAAATAAGAGACGCCTGTATACTCCCGACGATTCACTCCTTCACTGCACGCACACTGAAGATTCGGGTGGTACGCAGCCCCTCGAAAATCTTTTCCTGTTGTGTGCCTGCATCCAATGCGTCTTTCAGAATCGTAAACCGCAGAATGCCTGGCTGCCCCGTGGCCGCCACATCTGCCGCCGGCACAGTCCACGTCAATCCCGTCAGCGTGTCGGTTACCTCAAAGGCTATCCCCTCAGCGAAGTCCACATTCTCGGCGGTGCCCGCCACCTGCACGGTGAAGGCAAGATCTTTTGCCTCGTCCACCGTGAGCCGTGCCACCCCGAAGTCATAACAGATCGTAACCGTAGCCGTTTGCGTTGATTCATCCACATGCGTTTCCGTATGATTTACGAAGCAATGAAGCAAACCCTCCAACTCTGCAGTCGGCAGCGCACGCGCTGTCACGCCGTCCGCCCCAAAAACCTTGACCGTTACTGTCAGCGCATCGGCCGTTCCTGCCCCGGAAGCCTGAGCCACCATCCATTTCAACTGAGCCTTGGCCGCCTCGGACATCGGCTGTTCAGCCGTATCTTGTACATACGACAGCGTCAGATCCCGTACAAGCAAGAGGCTCAAAGCCTGATCGCCAACCCTCCAGGTATAACCGGCAGGCGCCAGGAAGTTGGCGGTTGAGAGTGCGGTGGCCGAGGACTTCACCGCTTCAATCACTCCCCCCGAAACCCCCGCACCCAGAACAACCTGTGCCATACCGGAAAGGGTTCCGCTCAGTGTCAAAACCCCTGCAGACGGCTCCACCAACAATTTGGACGAGCCATCCGAAGCAAACGTAACCGCCGAGGCTGTCAAAGCTCCCGAACCCGCCAGCGTAAGCCCCGCACCGACAGAAGTTGGCAATGTGTACGTATTCTGCCCATTAAGACGAAGCGTACCCATGCCGGAAAACTCCGCCCCTCGGTAAACCGTGTTCCCATTGGAAAGCGCGGCGGAAACGATCAGCTCCGCACCGGACTCCACCTGAATGCGCGCCTTGCTGTTAGCGGCGCTTTGCCCATTAGCTGCCCCGTCGCACCCGAACTTCGGGCCGGCGCCGGCCAAAATCTCGGCCGAGCCTTCGGAAACCAGAAGCCGCCCCGCGCGCGCCAGCATGAAAGAGCCCGCAGGGTCAGAGATCGTAGCGCCGTTCTTCAACTCAATTGTGCGGCGGAGATAGTTGGCCGCCCTATTCACCAAGGCTCCGCCATTCAGCACGAGAACCGTTCGATCGCACTGATTATCAATATCTTTCCATCCAAACACGTGGGAGCCCTCAAGCTTGACTGTGCCGCCCGTGCGCACCTCAATCTGGCCGGAGCCGTCCACCGCGCTGTCCCAATTGAGCTGACCCATCCGCCCGCCGCCGCCTTTAAGCAGAAGCGTTGTACCGGCTTCCACCACCCAACGCCCTGTAAAAGCATTATAAGCGAACGTATCTGAACCTCCGGCGTTGGAGGCAATTACCTCCCCACTGTTGCGGAAAGTCAGCACACCCGAACCGGAGAGCATGGCAGGCACCGCAGACAACACCGAACCCTCCACAGTCAAATTCCCCTCAACCGCAAACGACGTCAGATTCGGAGCAGAAAAGGGTTTGCCCGTCAACGCAAGCGTATACCCCTCGTGCTGCCCAACAGAAAATGCTGTCAGCGCCGGGAAGGTCTCCACATCAAGCGCCACCGAAACCTCTGCCATAGGCGTCAGCCACACCGATTCCACCGCCGTCCAATCCACATCGGATACAAGAAGCCCGAGCGCCATGTCCACCCACGGCTGTTCACTCCAAGGCTTACTTTCCGTTGCATAAGCTGCCAACGCTGTGCCGCGCGGGCCGACATAAAGTGTCTTTCTGTCCGCCGAAAGCAAAATCGCCGTTGTGGCAGAGAGCGTTCCAGGCAAGCGGACGTTGGCGGCCGAGAGTGTGGCGTTCTCCCCGGTTACAGCCAACACCTGAATCGGGCGCTCCGGCGTTTCCGCCAGGCGCAAGGTTGGCGCATTCGTCAACGTACCCGCAACCTTCAGCGGCGCAGAGGCCGAAGCCGATACGTCAAGAATCGATGTTCCGTCCGCCGCGAACACCAGGTCGCCCTTGACCGTACCCGTTCCGCGGAGAACGGCTCCTGCCGCCACCGTCGTGGTGCCAGTGCCTGTGGTGCCAGAGACCGTCAACGTGCCAGCAGCCACAGTCGTCGCACCAGTATAGAGATTTTCTGCGGTCAACACCAGCTCACCGGGTCCCGTTTTATTCACACCATAGGCACCCACGCTGCTAAGTACAGCATCCACCTGAAAGCACGCATTTTCTTCCACCACGGCATTCCAATCCGCATGCGTGATTTTGGCCTTTCGCGCATCACCCTCCGCGGCGGCATCCACTGTAAGATACGACACCGTTGGTTCCGAGGCCGAAGCCTCCGCCTGCGCTTTTACCGTCGTGGTCTGCCCATTGTAGAGCTGAATAGAACACGCCCCGTTGGGGGTGTTTGGCATCAGACGGACAATCCCGGCTGTCATCTCCAAAGGCGAACCGAAGGTGTCGCGCAAGTTCAGCTCAAACACCCCGCCCGCTTCAAGAATCAACTTCTGCCCATCCGTGCAGTTCCACCCCGTGGCATCCCGGTTCGAACCTGTGGCCAACACAGAATGATTCCCCCGGACAGTCAGGGTTCGCCCGTAAAGCGGGCCGTAGCCACTGGTCGCCTGAGGAAAGATAAGGGTGCCGGAAGAAACCAGCAGATTTCCCGAGAAACGCTCCGCCCCATAACCGGCCATCTTCACAGAGCCGCCCTCTTCCAGCGACAACTCCAAGGTGCCCGCACCCGACAATGGAAAATCCGCCTGAGATAAATTAAGAACGCCCTCGCTTTGTGCAAAAGCCAAGGCGCCTGAGGTTGCGGCAATAAGGGTTGTAGCAGTAGAGAGCGATACCGTGCCGGAATAGCCGGAGGTGTCCCCCGCAAGCGTCAAACGCGCCCCGGTGGCCGACAGAGATCCCGTGCCGCCCAGCGGGCAAGTGAAGCTCGCCTCACCCTGCAGCGCAACCGAGCCGTTCACAGCCAGCGTCTCCCCCGCCGTGGTAAACACAATCGGTTCGCCCATAACCGTCAGGGCGCCGCCTTCTGCAAGCGTGGGAAAAACAGCCGTATCCATGGTCAACGTTGAGGCGGAGGAGACTTCAATGACAGCCGATTCAATCGATGCCCACTCCGGCGATTCCACCGTCTCTTCCGGCTTATCCGCATTTACCCAGGGCAGTGCAGACCACTCGGCATCCCCCGCAAGGAGAACCCGCAGCGCCTTCACAGGCGTACGAATCGTCTCTAACGTGTATGTTTTTATCCCCTCGGCAACAGCTGTGGTGATCTTGGTAGTCTCATCGGGCGGCAGAACCGTGAGTGTAGCGTTTTCCGCCGTTTTGAGCACCTGCACCGGCAAGGTGAGCGAACCCACCAGCTCCGCCTGTACGGAACCTGAGGCGTCAGACAGCGTGAGCACATTCACGCCGTCTACGGCGAGTTTGGAGCCGGAATCAAATGTAACTGCAGAAGCCGAAAGCGTACCCGATCCGGCCACCGTCAGCCCCGCACCAAACGTTGTCGCTGCGGTATAAGAGCTCTGACCATTGAGATAGAGCGTACCCAAACCTGTAAAGCAGGCTTTCGGCATTCTCGTCTTTCCGGAACGGTTGAAGATGCCGGCTTCCACTACAAGTGTGGCACCTTCTGCAACATCAAAGCCGGCATACGCCTCGGAACCGGAGGTGATGCCGTTATTGTCGCACGCAAAAGAGGGGCCGTTCCCGGCGAGAATGGTGACGAGGCCTTCTGTAACCTTCACACGGCCGCCGCGAGAGAACATAAACGTGCCCGTCGTATCACAGAACGTAGCGCCATTTTTCAGCTCGAAGGTTCGGCGGTGATAGTGTTCCGAAGAAGCGTTGGAAACTTCAACTGCTCCGCCATCAGCCACCAGCACCGTGCGCGAAAACTGGGAAGCCGTCTCCGCCCAGCCGAAGGTATACCCGGCGTTGAGCTTAACTGTGCCGCCCGTACGCACCTCGATTTGCCCGGAGCCGTCCACCGCGCTATTCCAATTGAGCTGACCTTTCTTACCGCCACCGCCATTGAGCAGAAGCGTTGTACCCGTCTCCACCACCCAACGCCCCGTAAAGGCATCATAGGCATAGGCAGTGTTTCCCCCGGCATTGGCAGAGATCACGCTTCCGCCGCTGCGGAAGGTCAGCGAACCCGAACCGGAAAGCTCGGAAGGCACCGAAGAAAGCACCGCGCCCTCCAACGTCAAATCGCCGTTCAAAATCAGCGTGGTGAGTGCCGGAAGCGTGCCGCCGGAAAGCGTCAGCGTGTGATCCGAGGCAGCGACTGTCAGCGATTTAAGCCCGGAGAGCGCACCCGGGAATGTCAACGTTGCCGCACCCTCAGCTGTGAGTGTAACCGAAGAGACACTACTCCATAACGGCGTCACCGGCTCGGTGCACTCAGCGTTCGAGCACCAGGTAAGCCCCAACCAAGAGGTCGTCCCCTCCGGCACCTTGGCATAAAGCGCAGCAGGCGATGATGCCGGAGCCGTATAAACGAGACTTAGCTCGCCTGCAGTAGATTTTTCCAAAGTAAACCCAGCTGGGAGCGTACACGTTGGAAGCGTCTCTTCCGTATAACTTGTCGCCAACTTGCAAACGGTGCCAGAGGCTGTAACCGACAACTGGATAGCCGCAAGCAAGTCCTCAGAGAAAGAGAGTTCCGAGCAGGTAAGCTTAGTTATCGGTGCTTCCGGCAAAGCGGTGCCGGTAAGAATCAATGTACCGACCTTGGCCGTGGAAAGCGTCCCCATCGAAGAAGCCGGGAGACTCAGCGTGGTGGAAGCGATATTCTGCGCGGAATAGGGCACCACATCATAAACCGAAATCCCTGCGCCCAGCTCCAGCACTGCATTTTTGCCCAAACCAATGGTACTCGGCAACGTTGTTTCAACCGTAGCCGAGAGTTTCACGAAGGCATCATCCTCAATGGAGATAAAACCATACAACACAGCCAGACTCTCCTGGCTGTTGGTAATCGTATATGAACCGGCCTTGAACCCAAAGTTGTCATACGCCGAAAGGGAAAGTCCCGTAGTCTCCTCTCCGTCTGAATCGGTCGCCTTCCAGGTGGCATCGGAGAGATCACCTGTGGCACCGCCATCCCAGAAGAAGAAGGACTGACTGTATTTATAGGCATAGGTAAGCATGTAGGTGCCATCATTCGACGTAGTCATTTTAGGTGCATAATACGTTGCGGGCTTCACCATGCTGGCCGAAAGGGTATTGGGCGATGTGAACAGACGAATAACCGTCAGCCGTGAAGTCACCTGCGACAGATCCACATCAAGCTGCGATGCCGAGACCTGCCCGGCAACCGTACAGGTCGTAAGGCCACCGTTATATGGGCGGAAGATGGAGCCGGATTCCATAATCAAATCGCCCCCAAGCGTGTGCGCCGAGATGGTTGCACCCGGCTTCACAGTCATTGCACCCGTGCAGGTATTCGAGCCGGAAAACAGCGCCGTGCCGGAAACCACAGTAACGGCACCTTCACCGGCAAGTGCACCCGCAATCTGAACATCCCCCGCGAGCATCCAGGAAGCGCCCCCCTGGAGCGTCCGAGTATCTTCAACCCGCAAGGACGCACCCTCGGCAACAATACTGGCCACAGCTCCAGAAAGTGTACCGGCTTTCCAGAACTTGAGGTTCCCAGACTCAACTTCGATGACCCCATCGCCCACGAGGCTAGCAGAGGCGAAACCAAACTCCGCCGCGCCGCGTTTCGTCAGCTTATAGCCATTGAGCGTCAGCGTTTGAGCCCGATAGCCATGACCGATGGAGTAGAAGGCTGCATTCGACTCGATCACAGAGTTAGCCGTAAGGGTGATGTCGTAAAGCTGCCGTTGACCGGTGCCCGTGTTGCCCGAGCGGCTATTGCGAAGCGTGCCGCCATTGAGCGTGAGCACACAGGAGACCGGGTAGCCGTTCACGTCCAGCACGGCTCCGGCGTCAACCCGCACCGGAGGATTCACCAGATTATCGCCAAAACAATCAGCGAAGGATGCTTTCAATACGCCCTCGGCAATCACCACGCCAGCCGGAACTTTGATCGCATGGCTCAGTGTAGAACCTCCCGCCACACAATGCAGATACAGCGGCGCCGAACCTTCAATGGCCGCAGCAGAAACCTGGCTCAGGAAATCAGGCGTCAAATGCAACGGGGTGTTGACACATAGAGAAGCTATGGAAAGCGTTCCATCTGAAGCCAACGTCGCCGAGGTTGTACCCGACACGGTCAATGCTGGGAGCGTAACGGCCCCCGTTGAGCTCAACGTCAGCGAAGCATCGGCAAGATTTCCAACGTCCACCGTTACACCCGTAAGCGCCGTTAACGCCGAAAGATCAGCCAGGCGAAGCGTAGCAGCAGCCGAAGTCACATTCAGCGTAATATTCCGGACTTGCGGCCAATCAGCTTCCGTCATAACCAGCGCCGTTCCAAAACGATCTGTCCACGCCAGCGTTTCCCATGCAGAGCCCACGGAAACAGAAGCCACGATATCCCGCTTGGTTCCCGTCAGGCGCAAACGCAGCGTCCCCTCGGCCACGGCCAATTCCCACTGCCCGCCATCCGAACCCGAAGCGGCCACTTCAGCAGGCCAGATCAGCTCTGGCGGCGTATTTCCAGCATAATGCTCAACTAAGACAAACTCCGTATTGCCGTCTTCCACGTAAGCACGCGCCACCCCTGCATCCAAGACCAGCGAAGCAAACTCCGCTTCCCCGGAAATCGCCACCGGGCGGCACAAAACCTGCGTCCCTGTCAGATGAAGGGTGCCAATCCGCAGATTTTCCGCCGAGAAGCCCAGCGCCGCTGGCAGAACAACTGTACCGACACCACCCACAATATCGGCTGCTTCCAGCGTATCAGCAAGCTTGCCGGAAGACCCTATTGCGGAAGACAAGTCAAGCGTTGCATCGGCACCCAATGTCAATGCACCGGTAAAGCGCGACCACAAACCCGATGCTTTCTGCACGGCATAGCCCTGCGTCTGCATCCATGTGTTCGCCTTGAGAATAGACGCGCTTGCTGCAATCAGGCGCGTATCCAGCAACTGCCAGACGTCAGCCTCATGCTCCGTCTCCTCCGTCATGCCTTTGACAGGGTTCCAATTGGAAAGGTCATTTGAAGCTGAGACATTCCACTCATAGAAGAACCGATTCGGATTGCTTGGCGTGGCGAGATTATAACCATTAAAGCAAACCTCCTGCCCGGCATCCACCACAAAATAGCACCGGGGATTCCCGCGGTTATAACTGGTCTGCGTCTCGGCGTCATACCACAAAAGCTCTGTCTTGAGATCTCCGTCAAAAAGATTGGAAAACGTCCCAGACATATTGTCCTGACTGCTGCCCACACCGACCATCACACGGTGATCCACTCCGGAATCGAAGTAAAGGATTTGCGGCGTTCCCGGCCAAGCCACACGTTCTCCGGAAAACGTCAGAGCAAAGTCCGCCAGTGCCATGGGCGTACTGCGCTGCCACGCCCACGCGCTCCAATTCCACAAACCCTTGACACTTGCCGTATCATTCAGCCGATTATAAACCTCAAACTTGAAATAACGAGCCTTAACGGCCACCGCACCCAATGGCGCAACAGCACCCTCTCGAATCGTCATATCCTGATTAAATGCCGTTGGCTGCAGATACAGTGTGCCGCTGCCAGACTTGACCAACGCGCCCTCGCCTGCTTCACCCGATGCCTCCGTTAAAGTCTCTGTCGGGAGCGTCACATCTTCCTCCGCGACCACTTCAATCGTTCCCCCGCTGCGGACAATCGTATTTTGCGAACCGGAAAGCTTTGCCGCCGGAATCCGAATAGTTCCGCCCGAAACGGCAATCAACGAACCAAAACCGGCAAGTTCCGTAGCCGTCAGATCCAGCACTCCGGAAACGATAACCGTGCCATTGTTCGTAAGTGATGACGGCGCAAAGGTTCCGGCGAGCGTAATTTCCGCCCCAAGCCACACATCCATGGGCACCGCATTCAACGAACCGCTCAACGAAACCTTCATCGATGCCGTCTCTACCGTCAATGCCGTTGGGTTATCTGGAAGCGTTACCGCCGCAGTCTCCACTCCCTCCACATCGAGGAACCAGACATGTTTCTGCTCTGTATCACTCACGCGTGCCGTAGAATCTTTCACCTTCCATCTATCGGCGCCAGACTCTTTTCCGGCCCAGACGATTTGAGCAGTATCCCGTACACGGAGATAAATCCCAGTCGGTTCCTGATCCAGCGTAGCAATGAGGTCAGATCCGTCGGCAAAGTTTTCTGTCAATACAACCGAAAGCGGCGCCGTCTGTTCCGGAAGTGCCACCAAAAGCCAATCGCCCTCGACCTGCGGCAGCGACGCCACTCGGATCTTCAACGTTCCCGTCGAACACGTCAGCTGTTCCCGAACCGTCAGCCTACTCGCCGGATCCATTTCAAGCGCAAGCCCATCGTGCGCCACCGTCAGCTCCGCAACCGTCATGGCCGTAAGCGGGCGCAATACCCCCCCGGCGAGCGTAATCGGGCAATTCCCCGCAGCCTGCGCATGTGCCAGCGTCAACGTTCCGGAAGCAACCCGCCACTGCCCGGAAAAGTCCGAGGAGGGTGCGCGCAGCGTTACCGCTCCCGTTGTTTCCACCATGCCGGAACCGAAGAAACGCCCCTCATAATCCGCCGAAGTCAGCGTCGCCTGAGCGCCATCTCCAACCTGATAGCTCCCCGCGCCTGGGAAACACGCCCACACAACAGCCGTACCGGCTGCCTGCGTAATCGTTGGCGTCCCGGTAAACACCCCATCCCCGGAAAAAGCATAGTCGCCGCGAACCGCAAGCGTCTTCAGCGACACCTCGGAATCTACAGAGACCCCAATTGCTTCCGTTCCATTTCCTGCCGGGAAAACCGCTGCGCCACCCGCCGCCGGAATCTGCCCGCCGCTCCAGTTCGCCGCAGTTGACCACTTAGCGTCCGTTCCGTTCCCCACCCAGACGTTGGGTTCCAGAAGCTCAATTGTATACCCGAAAATACCATCCTTCAGGTAAGGCGTCAACGCCACCATCCGGTCATCAACCGTCTCCTCAAACGAGAACGATATATCCGAAAGCCCGCTCAGCGAAAGTCCGCCCCCAGAACCGGCCGCAAACAAATCCACCGCCCCGGCAACCGGCGTCCCGGTAAGCACCACATGCGTTCCGCGCTCAACAAAGAGCTGCCCCTCAGCCGAAAACGTCGCCCCAATCGGCAGCGTAATCACGGGGCGCTCCAAAAACGCCAAATCCCCCGAACACGTAAAGGCCTTTTGTTCCGTAAACAAAACCGCCCCCCGCAGCGAAGCCGACGCCCCCAGCGTTGTTGTCTCCGGCAAAACGAGCGTTCCGGCTCCCCTCTTCGCTGCCCCGGCTGGCATCGTCCACCCGCCGGAAAGCGTTGCCGTACCCGCCCCAACCGTAAGCTCCGTCAAGCTGCTTGCCATCAAGGTTCCCGATGTTGGCGCTGTCTCCAAGTAAACTTCACCTATCAGAGTCAACCCCTTCGACTGCTGCCCCCAGTCATCCGTAATCTTCCACTGCTTCGCCAACACCTTGCCGCAGAAATACGACGGCTTGATACCTCCAACCGTCCCCGCAGAAAGAATCACTTCTCCGGTGTCCGGTCCAATCACCGTAGCACCGTTGGTACACCCCTGCCCAACCGTCATCCGAGCCCCCGCTTCCAGCGCGATTGTTCCTCCAGCCACCGAAGAGTCGCACGTAAGGGTTTTCCCTTCCGCCACTTCAAGCCCTCCCGTGAAAGCGCGAGACACATCGTTGGAAAGCGCGTAATCCGTCTCAAAACGAAGATGCTGATAAGCCTTCGTATCCGCCGTCAGTGCCTGGGCGCTATCTGCCACAATCAAAGTGCCTGCATACGCCGACTGCGCGGCATATACCGTGGCAGAAGCAAACTTCACCGCGCCCGCACCCGTCAGACGAATCGTTCCGAAAGCCGTCTCGCTCCCCTGGATCAACGTCAGCGTCTTCCCTTCTGCCACATCAAAGGTAACATCTGCCAACGTGCCGCCCTCAAGCGTCAACGAAGCCGTTGCCGTCGCCACCACCCGACATGCCGCCGTGGCCTCCGGCTTGCTAGGCGCCCACACACCCGCAGCACTCCCGCTCCACACCGTATCCCCGGAAACTGTCAGCGTTGGGCACGCGATTGCCTCTTCCGATGGAATGGGTTGTGTTCGCGTAACATAAACATCCACCTGCCCCTCTGCCGAGGTTTCCAGATTGACAGTATAACAATCGCTATGCTTCAACGCCAACGCCTCGGGAACCGCCCCAAACACCGTGAGCACCAGCGTCTTAACCCCCTGCTCCGGCACCTGAGCAAAATCAATCGCACCGGAAGTCAACCCCCCGGAGAGAATTGGCGCAGTGCCGCTTCCCGGCAACGTCAGCACCTTATCTTCCCCCAAATCCACCGCATAAGAAACGCCCGAAGCATCCTTACCCAACGTCAGCCGCGCGCCGGCCTCCAACGTAAGATTTCGCCCAGTAACTGCGGCTGACGCCACAAATGCCCCCGCTCCCAACGTGATACTGCCGGTATCCGCCGTACTGTCCGCCCCGGAGAACGTCAGCGTCTGCCCCTCCGTCACCTCCAGCCGGGAGTTCGTCCCCGTAACAAACACCGGAGCAATCGTTTGGGAAGCCAGCGCACAGTAAGTTCCACCCGCCAACTGCAGCGCACCTTTTGTAACCGCTACCGACTTAAGCTTGGCTACACCACCCTCCACGCGCAGAATACCGTAACCATCCCGCCCCAGACGTACCTCGCCATTAGGCACACATAACTGGCCGCCTTTCAGAGAATACGTGGATCGTCCACTCCAGTGCGAAAGATGCAGCGGCGCCTGCTTTTCCTTTCCCGTGCCCGTCAATGTTACCGTTCCGGCCGTTTGAATCACATCGCCATACCGAGCACCGGACTCATCTCCGGTTTCCAGCCGCGTAAGCGTAACTTCTGCACCGGAAAACACCACCGCCGTACGAGCCTGCTGCGCCACGCTGAGCTCCCCGCCGGAAAGCATGCCGTCTGCAAACTCCGCAGTGGCCGTATCCCGTACATTCAGGAAACTCCCAAACGAAAGTTTACCCCCCTGAACTTCAAGGCGCGTACCGCTTCCCTTGACCGTTGTGGTTCCAAGCACAAGCGCTCCGCCCGCCGGCACGTCCACCGCACCAGCAGAAAATACCGTTGCACCCGACACCTCCACAGGCATGGCCACCGTTAAAGCCGAAGCCCCGCTCTTAACCCAATCCCCGCCAATCGTAAGCGCCGCGGCTGACGTTTCCGCCGTCAGTGTCAACTGTGTTTTAGCCGTTTTATCCTGCAGTGAAACCAAACTCCACCGACTGGACAACCCCAACGAGGCCGTATCAAATCCCACGCGATCGGCAAACACGGCAGCCGCTTCGCCCGGCAGGAAACATGGTGCCCCATAGGCCATTTGCCGCCAGCCAGCGCCTGCCAAATCGCCATCCATCGATGTTTCCGCCCCATACCACGTCCAATCCGTCAGCGTTGCCGAAGCCTGATATTCATAAGCACCGCAGTCATATCCCTGAAGTTGGCCGCGCACATTCCCAGCCAAATCCGTCAGTGCCCGATCCGCATCAGTAAAGCCCTCCCACTGAGCCGCCCCCGCCGCATCAATCAGCGGCGAACGCGCCTGAAGCCGATAATCCGTGCCATCCGGAGCCGGCGCCAGAAAGCCCGGCGTCTCCGGCACCACACAATCCACCAGCACCGTACCCGTTTCCGCTAGCGAGCCAAACCGCCAGAACGCGCACCCATACGCCTTCGCCGTAGCCGCCAGCGCCACCCCAGCCGTATCCGCAACCGTAGATAGATAAGCTGTAACCTCCGCACCTAGCCCTGCAGCATTGCCGTAAATCAACGAACTCTTCACCGTGAGATGCCGGCGAACGGCGCCCGCCGTCTCGGTCACTCCCGTTACCACCGCGTGCCGAAGTACAGCCATTCCATTCTCCGGCCCTTCTACCCCGGCGCCGCCAACCGTCACACCCGTCAACTCCGCTCCCGAAGCCAGCGATGCCCCCCGGAGCAAGATAGAAGCCGAAACGCCAGCCCCCTCCAGCGTGACACCCTCCGGGATGGCCGCCGAAACATCATACGTTCCCGCCGCCAATCGAATCGTTTCCCCGGGAATCGCCTCCGCCAAGGCTTCAGCAAGATTCGCTCCTGAGTCAATCAACAAATTCTCCGTTACGAATGTCAGGTTCACATCCACGGTGTTTTCGGCATCCATCGTCCAGACAAACCCGCTCGCAACTGCTTCCGAGCCTTCAATCAGCGTACCATCCCGAGAAATGCCCTCCAACGTACGCGCCGTAGCCGCCAGATTCTGCCACGTAATTTTCGCGACCGAAGGCGTCACGCCATCCGCCTTAAACCGCGGCACAGTAAACGTTCGCCCCGTCTCCAGGTCATCACTCCACCGGCAGGTAATCGTTTTAGCCGTGGCATCGCCAGTATTCACCGACACCGTTGCCATCGCTGCACTGGTAAACGCCAGCGACACCACATATTCCGGTGCATTCCACTCTAACGCGCCCATATCCACCAGGTTCCCATAACAGCGGGCATTCCCGGCCAAATCCTTTGCACTCAAATCGAACGCCGCGCCATCTACCTGGTCAATACACGCCACACCCGCCCGCAGCCGGAAGTCGCCCGCCTCAGGGTTGACAAACAGCCGATCCGCCGCAACCGCCACGCCGCCCGTTGTCGGCACACAACAGGCCGAGGCATCCGGCTCCACAGAATCCCCCACCCAATCCGATGCCACGCCCGTCAAATCCGTATTCAACGCAATCACACAGTTCTTCGCTGTGCAATCATAAAGTCCGCCGCCCTTCTCCGCCGTATTATTCACCACCGTGCAGTTCAGCAGCTCACTGTTCGCCGCCCCGCCGCCGCTGGAACGCAGCGTTGCGGAACCATTCCCCACAAGCAGGCAGCTCTCCGCAAACGCGTCCGCAATGCCTCCTCCAAAGCCATTGTACGTCAGCCGGTTATTCCTCACCACACACCGGCGCAGCGTCCCGCCTTTTGCACCCGCGCCCTCATTGGCCACCCCATTCTGAAGCGTAAACCCAATGATTTCCGCCCCATCAGCCAACAAAACCACTCGCCCTTTTTCCCCGGCATCAATCACCGTTTCATACGGGCTCTCCGCTTCCGCCACCAAGCGAAGCTGTTTCCCCTTCACATCTACGCATTCCGTGTAGACACCAGGCGCCACCGTGAGCGTCTCTCCGTTCTGCGCCTCGGCAATCGCTTCCCCAAGCGTGGCATATGCCTCCCCTGTCCCCACACGAAGACCGGCAAATGTAACCGTAATGACCGTACCCTCCACACTCGGCACAATCGTATAGACGCCCTGCCCGCCCGTAAGCGCTGTTTCTCCCTGCTTCACCGAAAGCAGCGTGCGCGGATGCTCTGGATCTGCCTTCACCGAAAGCGTAAGCGCCTCCCCTCGCACCACTTCCACCGTTCCGCGCGGCGAAACCAGACCATGCCCCTCAACTTGCACCGTCACCGTATACGGCGGCCATACAAACTCCGCCGCGCCCAGATCAATCACCCCATTATTGATACGCGGATTGCCGTAATAATCCCGGTCGCCGACCAACGCTTTCTGCGCGTCCGTAAGCGTGCCGCAATCCACCACCTGCGTATCGTCCGCATCGGGCACATACGTCTCCGCCTGCGCACGAACCACACGCGTATTCACGCCCCCGGGGAGCGCCACCGCTCCCACCGCCGTATTGTTGAGATACGTGCCGCCCGAAACTGCGCCGCCCTCAAACACCGAGTTCATCACCGTACACCCCGTCAGCGTTCCTCCGGTGATCAGGCAGCGGTTGAGCACACTTTCCGACACCGTGCCGGCCACCGTTACCGCCTCAATCCGCGCATTCGACACGGCGCCCGAGAGCACCACATCTTCCTGCTTTCCCGTACCCACAAGGGTTGCTCCATTGGCCTCCGCCTGAGCCCATGCGTACTCGCCCGGCGCAAGCGTTATCGTATCCTTTGCCGTTACACCCGAAGGAAATGCCTCGCCAGCCGCCAGCGAAAAACCAGCAAACGAAGCTTTCAGCGTAATGGATGAAGCCTCCGGAAGCGTAATTTCCGTTGTCTCTGCCGGCAGCGCCTCCCCATTCAGCGTCCACCCCAAAAACGTCCGCGCCGATGTATATCCCAACGCCAGAGCATCCCCTGCCAGGCGATCTTCCGTCCCCACAACAGGCGTCAGCGAAGTATATTCTCCCTGCGCCTCCACGGTCACCGGCACATAGCAGCACTCGTGTGCGCCCCGATCCGTTGCCTGCCCCATCGTGCGCGGCCGCCCGGCCACGTCCAACGCATCATACGGCGACAAAACCGCCGGCTCAAGTCCCGCATCTATCGCCGTGTCCCCCTTGGCCAAAATAGCCGAAGCCACAAAGTCAAACCCATCCGCCGAGGTGTCAGCTGAAAGCGCTAGGCAGTTCACCGCCGTAACCGTGGCCGGGAAGGTGCCGTAAATCGTTACCTGCTGCGCTGTCGCCGTCAAATTCGCCGGCGTCCCCTTCAAAATACAAGACGTCAACGCCAGATTTGTTGAACCCGAAAGTCCACTGTCCACCAAACACCGATGCAGCGTCAGATTCGCCACCTCGCCAGCTCCCGTCACGGCAGCATTCACCACAATGGCGCCCTGCATGTCCCCGGCCACCGACACCTGTACCCCGGCCAGCGACGCGCCCTTAAACACCACTCGTTTCCCCTCCGGATTTGTCTCCGCCGAAAGGGTATAACTGCCCTCGGCAAGCAGGACTTCCTCCTGCCGGGATGGATGCACCAACGCCATCTGTTCCGACAAGGTCTCCGGCGTAGCCGACACCCCGCCGAACCGCGCCTCCACCCGATCCGACTGCGTCAACGCCATCGTCAGCTCCGGCGCTCCCGAAACCCGCTTCCCATTCACGTAAAAGCCGAGGAACTCCCGCGGATAAGTAACGCCCCCCTCCGTCAGCGATGTCGCCGTAAAGGTTACCGTATCCCCCTCCTGCACCGTGGCATGGTCAAACGTTACCGCCCCCACGCCCACCACCGTGCATGACACGGTAATTACGTCAGCAATCTCATAAGGCCCAATGTCAATCCGCTGCCCCAACAGGCGCGGCCGCCCAGCCAGATCCGTGGCATACCACAGCGTGTCATACAGCCCGCCCAGTGCTGAATCGCCCGCGTCCTGAAGCGCCGACACCGTATCCTCCGAAAGCTTCAGGGTATAGTCTCCCCCCTCGGCATTCTGAAAAAGCCCCGCCTTCTGCGACACCTGCCGGAAGTCTTCCGGCACACCCCCCTCGGCATCCACCGCCATTGCCCCAACCGTCAGCGTCTGCCCACGCGCGGCGGTGTTTCCATAATAAATCATGTTTTGCACGGGTGAAGCCAACGTGCCGGGCGTATCGCGCACCGTTGTGTTCCCTGCCACCGTGCAGTTGGCCGCCTTCGTTCCAAACAGCGCCGCCATGCCGGCGCCGTAATCCGCCGAACCATTTTCCGTGATATTGCAGGAAAAGGCCGATCCCTCAAACAGCGCCGTGCCCAAAAAAGCCGCCGAACACCCCGACACCGTTGATGCAATCACCCGCGTCTGATAAGCGCCGCCGCCAAACGTAGCCGAACACCCGCGAATCTCACTATTCACTACCGTGCCGCCGCGCACGCCGCCGCCGCATTCCGCTTTACCGTTTCGCAGCACAAAGCCATCGAGCGTGATCGTTTCAGGCAAATCCGCGCAGCGTGCCGCCGCGCCGCCATCCACCACCACCCCGCCGCGCGTAGCTGCACGCAGCACCAGTGACCGCGTTTCCGTCCGCAAATCAAACGGCGCATACGTTCCATCCGGCACCACCACCACCGCCCCATCGGCGGCATCAGCAGGAATCGTCAAGGTCATCGGCTCCGATTCCTCCGCCCAGGCGGGAGCGCACCACGCTCCCGCCATCCACATCACACCGGCCGCACACACCGCGGCAACACGCCGCCATACATGCAGGCTTCCCCCTGCGCAGCGGGCACCGTTTTGGAAAACCGCCCCGGGCTCATCATAACGCCGCCCCGGGTTCACCTCAAAGTCGAGGCAGGTTGAGGGCAAAGTCGGGGCGGATTCCCAAGCGTCTCCCCCAGTGCACTTCCAGCCTGCGCACCGAATACCGAAAACCGTGTCGGAAAGCGAAAGAAAGATCGTCGTCAGTTTCATGGATTACCTCTTTCTTCCCTTAATACCGGCGATTCGCAAAAACCTGAAGCTTGTGCAACTTCAAGGAGACGGCCTGATCCCCCACCACCTGCCGCCGCACGCGGACATATCGGCTCACCGCCGAACCGTCAAACGACACCTTCAGCACCTCTTGCGCACCCAACGCCCGCCCCGAGGCCAATGCCGTCCAGGACGATCCATCCGGTGAAATCTCCACCGCCAGCGTTACAGGATCCTCTGCATTCTGCACAACCACTCCATAAATCTCCGCATCGCCCGGCAGCTGCACCATCATCCACGGTTCGTCATACTGTTCTTGCGTCCAAGCGGCATACGTCCCAAATGCAGAATCATCAATCACGCGCTGACCATTACAGAATGGCGCAGCGGAAGCCAGTAAATCCTCGCGGCTCCCGGAGACATTCAGTGCCGGATAACTCGACAGCGTCAGGCAGCCATTCGCCGAGAGCATTTCTTCCGCAAAAAGTGGATCCTCCGAAGAACGCACAGGATAATCTGCACCCAGAACATCGGCAAAGAGCGAAGCATAAAGTGTACACATCTCGCGGAAAGTGGAAACCGAGCTATCCATTGAAGCCGCAAGAAGCGTCTCCATACAGGTACGCGTCAAACCCAACGGGTTGCCGTTAGCGCGGTAAACCGCATCCAGCATCGTTTGATACGCCGCATCTCCGCCATAATAGGAATTACCCCAGTTCACCAGCTCCGTAAAGCGCGGCGTCCCATACCGAGCATCCAGCGTGGTACCAAGCGCCGAGAGCAATGCCCGGCCGCTGAATTGTTTCAGCAACCCGTTAGTCAGCACATACGACACATAGTCATAAGTCTCGCGCGTTTTGCGGTCACTGTCGTGCATCCGAACCTGCAATTGCTTCATCACCGCCAGCAACCCGGCTTCGCCGTAAGAAGTCCGGACAGGTTCCGGCACATTGGCGAAGAGCAGCGGCCACCCAACAATCGGATAACGCCACAACCCATTGGTAACGCCTTCAGCCCATCTCAACCACAACGCGCCGTCATTCGGAGCATTCGCCTTGAGATAATCGCGCGTATCCAAAATGGCCTGATAGTTAAGCGGCGCATACTCCATCGCCTTGAAATAGAGCTCCCGCACGCCGGGATCCGCAGCACCGAAGCGCCGCGCCCGAAGCCGCGCGCTCCACAACAGCCGATACCCTATCACCGTGCGCGGATCATCAAAGGCATCATCAAAATATTCCAGCGCCTGATAGGAAGAAAGCCCCCAAAGTTGGTAATGGTTGCCTGTATACTTACCCACATTGGAATCAATCTCCCAGAACGACCCATCGAAACTACGATGCGTCCCTGCGCAATGCCCTGGCTGGCCGCCCGTAATCGAACGCCGCCCGGAAACATTTGCAGCCATCGCGCCATACTTCGAAATGCCGCCGCAAACAGCGCCGATTTCACGCCCCAGCGAAAGCCCGGAAAGAATCAGATTTGACCACGGCTGATAAAACTTTGAGCCATGAATGGAGTCGCCGAAGAAGTTTGTAGCCCGGTAGTTCGTCTGCCAGGCCGTGCCATTGATATAGTCAATCCGCGTGATTCCCTTCTTCACCGTGTACATCAGATCCAACGTGGAATAAGACAATGCATTGTAAGAAAGGCGCATCTGTGCCGGCGTTTGCGTGTAAAAATCGCCATGCAGCAGGCCGCGATTGGCAAAGTCTCTGTAGCACAGATATGTCTGGAGCAAACCGCCGTTATTCATCGGTGTATTGTTGAGTGCCCCAGCCACAGCCATCCGACGTAAAACGGCATCGTAATCTGCCTCGCCGGGCGCCGCAGCCATGCGTCCGCGCCGATCATTCGGATGCCCCGCCGCATAAATCTTGTCTGCATTCCACAACGCAACAAATCGGTGCAGCAAATGAGCCCGCATCTGGGCAGCATCCCCGCCAAAGTCTTTGGCTCCGAAATAGATCAAAGCCTCCACTCCGCTCGGGCCGGATGCCAGAAAGTCTGTCAGCCATTGGCGATCGGCCAGGAGGGCTTCCAAAGCCTCCCGGCCGTTGGCATCTTTTGCCAACACCTCCGCCGCCTTCCCCGTAAAGCCGAAATCCGACTGCTGTTCATAGAAGAATGCAGCACGCGTCAAAGCCGTTACATACGTTTCATTCGTAACGATTGTACCGTCCGCGCCAGCCTTTACTCCAAGCAATTCCAGCACACGGTCGGCCACCTGTTCCCCGGGTATTCCCGCCGGCATAGCTTCGCTTGCTGCGACCTTTGCGTCCAGCGCATCCAGTACATCCCCGACATACAGCGTCTCATCATCAATGGTCAGGGAAGAGACGTCCGGCGCCACCAGCGCCGTAGCCGTGGCAATTGGCGTAACCGAGAAGGTCCCAGAAGACGCCCCCGTATACACGCCGGAGATCACAATCGCCAAGTCGTTATACTTCGGCTGATCACTCCAATCCCGCTCCCAGCAGGGAAAGATCCGTGCGGGATCATGCGGCAGGTAAAAGGTGAACGATACAGGCGTACCCGGGGCCAGTGGCACCCCTCCTGCGGCCGAAAAGTCCGGCGACGCGAACTGTGCCACCAATGTATCCCCGTTGGTTGGGGCATGGGCAGCAGCCGTAGCCGCTGATCCATCGAAGAGCAGCGCTGCTCCCTCGCCAGCATAATCTTCCAAACGCCCCGTTCCGGCATAAATCTTAAACCCCGTCAACTTCAAATCCGCCCCTCCGGCATTCATCGCCATCGATACGGTGTACCACCCCTGTTTGGGGAATTTGAAGTCATTGCCATGGCGCAGAACCCAAACAAACGTCTGCTCGCCTGCCGCATTTGTCCCCAGTGTTACCCCATCCTGTGCGGCCACTTCCGCAGCCGAAAAAGTCAACACATCCCGAGTCGGCGGGCATGGGGCATCCTCCAACGCCGTCACCTCCGTTGCCGCCTGAAGATTCCGTTCACGCCACCCGAACCCAAGCGTAACCGGCCCCTCCAGCACCTCCCCGTTCGCCCCCCCCATCAGCAAGCGCCCCCGCGCGGCCTCTCCCCAGAAACTTGCCGGATTCTGCCGCATCGCCTCCCGCGCGTAGGCATGAGCCGTGCTGAGCAAGGCTGTCTTTTCGCTCCCAGAGGCTGACCCTGCTGTAGCAAGATACAAATTGTACCCTAGCAGCAACGCCTGCTGATACTGATTGTCCGACCATTTAATCAACCGAGTGTTGTCTAACTGTTCGGCAAAAGACGCCTTCAAAGCCGCCGTCAGCTTCGCGCGGTACGTTCCGGA
Organism: uncultured Lentisphaeraceae bacterium; assembly: GCA_937892925.1. Lineage (GTDB taxonomy): Bacteria > Verrucomicrobiota > Kiritimatiellia > RFP12 > DVOR01 > Spyradenecus. The sequence goes on along the minus strand of CALBHX010000116.1, from coordinate 1,408 downwards.
AATACTGTAAAACTCTGTCCGTGTCAACCGCCGCCACGCACCTGAAACATCCTCCGAATCCCACACCTTGATCTGATCAAAATCTGACGCCCGGGCACACGCCGCCACACCGTTATTACTTGCCGTCCGGAAATACCCCACGTCGTAGACCTGCTTTTCCAGACACAAGAGCCCCTGCGCCAACACCGCGGCCTTATATTGTTCCAATGATATCGTTCGCCCGCCGGCATCTACAAAACTCACCGTGGATGTCTCCCCCGAGGTTTCAGTGAAAATTTGTTTCAACCCCATGGTGCTTGCGGTATTGGCCGCTTCGGCAGACATGGTTGCCGTTGTAGCGCCTAACGCTTTTTCCCGTAATGCCTGATACGCCTCAAACGCCGTTACCCACCCGGCCAATTTGGCCTTCAGCTCATCCACTGTCAGAACCTCAAGCCCGGATTCCAACGCCGCCAGTTTCCCCTCACCATCAAACAAAGCCAATGCCGGCCAAACCTGCGTCCGGCTCCCCAGAGGCCGACCTAACGGGAAAAGCTGCCCTGCATAGGCATTATCACGCGAAAGTGCCGAAAGATTCGTCGTAGCCGTGCTGCCATCTGCCGCCGTCTCACGCACCTGCCAATCCTGCTCCGGCCAATCATAAACCGTAGTCTCATACACGTCACTTCCCGCCTCCGCCGCGCGCCACGCACGCCAAACCTGCAACATCCGCGACCCTGCTTCACTCCAATCCCACCCGGTATACAGCACGGCGATATACTTCTTACCCACCCCGGCTGCAATCGATTGCTTCATCGCTTCCAACGTCTGCAAATCACTCCGAACAAGCGGTGTAGCAACAAAGCGCGCATCCCCTGCACCGCCCTCCGCTACACTTGCATTCGCCGGCCAAGGTCCCCGCTTCGCGGAATAACTATAACGCGCCCCCGTTGTCTCCGCGTGCGCCAAAAGCACGCCAAAAAGCACCAACGACAAGACGCCATAGGCCGACTTGAATCCTCTCATATCCGCTCCTCTTCCGCGCGAGAGACTATACGTTTTATCCCTCTTGTCTCGCGCGCAATTAAACCATAAGGCTCATAAACGCCATTACGTTATTAAATCCAGCAAACACTTGTCAAATGATTTTCCTAAAAATATTCGACCTTCCTAATGGAGCGCTTAAACGCAAGTCTCCCATATTACCCCATTCCCAAAAAATATCTATCGGCACTCCAGCCTCAAACACCCTCGCGCATATGCCACCGCCCCTTTTATCTTATCCCCCCTCCCGCTCCTGATCCTATTCAACCCTGTTACTGCTCCTAAAAGCATAACCGCCCCTCTCCCCCTCCCCTGTCTGTAACCGAAAATGCTCCGTTCCAGGACAATAAAAGAAAGCGGCGGGTCTCTTTCGACCCGCCGCCCG
>CALBHX010000115.1 GCA_937892925.1 uncultured Lentisphaeraceae bacterium | reverse complement strand
CCAACAGCCGTATTTGTTTCCTTCGTCAACCGTCCCTTCGCGTCATACGCATAGACGAATCGGTTTCCGCGCCAATCGCGCTTTTCCTTGATTTTGCCTTTGTTCTCCCCGGAAAGGAAGTAATCCCATTCCGTGACACGCTTCCCGCTCGCATCCGTCCCCAAGGTCTCCTTTACAGCGACCGCACCGACATTCCAGCCGTAATCCTGGAAGTAAAAGGCTTTTTGAGAATAAATCGTCTGCCCGTCCGCGCTCTTCTTGATGGCAATCTGTACGCCATTGTCATCATCCCCGGAGTAGAAGGACTTTTCCTCCACCAACCCATTCGGGCGCGTCAGCGTCCAATCCTCGACATCCGGCACGTATTGATAACGATAAACCTTTTCATCCCCATTTCCCTTGCGGTGCGTCGCCAACAGGAGGCAAGCATTATCTCCCTCGCGTTCAATGCGCCACGACTCCATAGGTGTCACGTTCGGGAGGACATACAGCCCGTCCTCCATCTCCGGCTTTTGGGTGAATGGATAAACGGTGATGGTATACGTGTGGTCATTCTGCATGACAATATCCGCCAACCGTGTAGCGGTGAGCACTTGCCGAAGCAGGCCGCTCCGCGTGCGAATGACATCAATCCCAAAGTCCTCCGCCGTAACCACGCGTCCCCGCGCATCCGTAAACGAGACCAAGTCGCCCAACTTCCCCGTGATATTCGTGGCATAAAAACGCCATACCGTTCCATCTCCTGGATACAAATCATAATACGCAGGATCTTCCGTGGTCGCCCAACCCTCCGCATCCACCATCTGCAACCGCTCTGTGCTGATGGCGGTACTCGCCGCCTCCATCACTGCGAGCGATTCACCATTTTTGAAGCGGAAGTGCAGACGTGCTCCCAACTGATTGCAAAAGATAACCTCGTCCGGCACATTCTTATCCGTTCGGTCACCTCCCAAATGCGAAAATGTATATCCCATCACGAAGTTCAACGACTCCGGTGTGAAAATAGAGGACGATGCCGCAGTCTCGAAAATCTTCAGTTGGCAGGTGCGACGATCTGACAGTACGGAGGTCTTCCCAATATTAATCTGAATATGGACACACCCATTGTCCGCACCATCCTGCGGGCACTGTTCACATGTGTTGACAGCGTTTTGCCCATTATCCGTTTTGCACGGAGGATTCCGAAACATATCGGCGTAAATCACCCCGCAAAGAAGAGTGGCACCTATGGTAACCCATTGGATTTTCATTCACACACCCTTCGTTACTTATTGGAGCCCAGCAATTGCCCATCTTGGTAAATGTAGGTACGATGGCAAATAGAGGTCTTTACGTTCGCGCCACGTATAAATTTGACGCGGCAGACACCGTACTCGTCGAAGTCTTCGGCGGTCAAGGTCTTCATGCGCGTACCGTCTTCAAAAGTCACGCCCGCAACGAAGATTTCCAGTTTAACCGTTACGCCCGGAGGCACCGCACCGAGTTGCAAGACGACCTCGGTCAACTGCGAACCATCAGAATAGTGATTCAAGACGCGGTAGTAACTACCATTGTCACCCCACACCGGACGTACCTGCGCGGCATCCAAAACGGGGCCTTCTTCGCCCAAACGCGAGACCATGCCATAATTGCGGTCAAGCTGGGCATCCAACGAAAGCGTGACACCACCAGCGGTGCGCGGTTCGGCTGAGATATTCATTGCCGCGTCATAATCCAACACGGCCGTTTGAGCCAGATTCGGACACTCCACCATGCGCGCCTTGCCACTCCACAACGCGATCACCTCCTGCGGGAAACGCGATTCGGTCACCTCAAAGGTGGAGGCACCTTTGATCCTTCCATCCATCGGGTCTTCAGCAATGACTTGATAAAGCCCTGCTTCCTCAAAGACATAAGGCACCGCGACTTCGGCAACAAGATTTGTCTCAACTGCCCAATCATCGTCCGCCGTCGCCTTCTGAATGGTCAACACCACTTGATCGCCCTCGCCACCAGAGAGGCGCAATGCATCATCCTTACGTAAGGGGAACGGAGCCTCCTCCGTCAAACCGGCGGTAACGTCAAAAGTCGCCCACGCAACAGGGAAACTGTGTACCTGTCGGCGGTCATCCAGCGTCAAGGTGACGGCTTCGCCCGATTCCGACAGGGGAATGTCGGCATAGAACCCCTCTCCGATGGTCTCGGTGACGGGAACGAGTTCCTCCACGGGAGAGCCCGCCTCATCCACCTCGGGATAAGTCGCACGAATCTCCAAGACATCGCGCCACAGGTCTGTGCCCTCAATGCAGACCGGCGACACAAAACTTGTCTCCGGTAACGGCGCGACAGTCGTTACGTTTTCGGCACGGACATCCTGCCAGTCGGGGCGACTATTGCCATTGGCATCCGGACCACCTACGTTAAGGAAGCGCAACCCATGCACCGCGAGGAAGCTATTGGCCTTCCGGTTGTGCCATGCCAACGTGAAGGTGTGTTCACCGGGCTCCAAAAGCGGCAGGAAGAAGAGAGCTTCGGTGGGCGCCCCCTTCGGAGCCATCACGGGGAAGCGGGCAATAAAGAGACCATCTATCTTCAGCGACAACTCAAAGGTCGCCTGTTCGGTGAGTTCATTGTTTTGCTCAACCTTGACCGCCAAAACCTGTGGTACCGGCGAGGGGACGGGCAAACGATAGGTCAAGGTACCCGAACGCTCTCGCGCATAGAGGATACTACCGGAGGTCGCCCATGTACCAGAGAACCCCATACAAGCGATACCATCAGTCACCTCACCTTGCTGTTCTGGTGCGGAGACATCGATGTCTACCGCCAACGGGTTTGAGTGCGCCGAGAGGACTTCCAAACTGTCATTGAGTCCATCGCCATCGGTATCCGTCACGCGCGGATGGGTACCCGCTTGCCACTCCGAAACATTAGCGAGTCCATCGCCATCAGGATCTTGATAGGTTTCACCCGAACGGCACGGGTTAAAGTCGTACTGCAATTCCCACGCATCCGGAAGACGGTCGCCATCGGTATCCGCAAGACAGGGATTCGTGCCATACTCCAAGACTTCGTCAGCATCTAAAAGCGTATCCCCATCGGTATCCTCTGCATCAGGATTCGTAGTGTAGGTCTCCAATTCGAGGACATCGCAGAGTCCATCCCTATCGCGGTCGAGGTAGGAACCAGAGACCGTGATGGTTTGCGTGCCAGTGGTTGTATTACCAAAGGGATCGGTTGCCACCCATTCGCGCGTGATGGTTCGTAAACGTTCTGGATCAGTTTCGCCAAGAGAGGCGAAGTCCTCATGTGAAAGCGTCCCAATAAGCGCACACATTTGCGGTGGCAACGACCGCGACCAAATGGCGATGTCGCGGAGTTCTCCTTGAAACTCTCGCCCTTCAAGCGTGGGACAGTAACCGATTACCCATTGCGCATCATAATCCGCAGGGTCGGCTCTGGCGACACGTTGTCCGATTTCAACACCATCCCGATAAAGACGCAATTGCCGTCCTTCCAAGGTGCCGGTCAACACCACCCAGCGTTCGAAGTCTTCGTCGGGAATAGGATAAGAAATGATGTACTTTCCCTTCCCGCTTCGGGCAAAACCAAATTGGTAAGCCCCGTTTTCGATACGGAAGATGACCTCATTCCCGTTGGAATACCCTTTAGAGATGAGTGTCGCTTGCCCTTTACGCGTCTTCAGGGAGTCGTCCGATTTGAGCGCCACAGAGAAGGTACATCCGCGCCGTTCGTCAAGGAAAGTCCGATTGCCCAAAGGTACTCCGCCACCCGTCGTGGGTGAGAGCGTTTCAGTATGTTTGGTCAACAATCCCGTCGTCAAGCGCACCATCGGCGTTTCCGCTTCGATGGTGGCGAGCGCATGACACCCTCCGGCGGCCAACACTGCGATCTCGCGCAGCGAGAGGGCGCGTTGCCACAATGCTGCGCCGACGATTTCGCCCAAGAATTGACGATTGCTGAAGGAGGGATTGTAACCCACCGCCCAACGGCCGGTGTAGGCAATGGGAGAAACCGAAGGTGTCGCCTGCGCCACAAGCATGCCTTGGTGATAAAGGCGAATCTTCGCCCCATCATAGACACCGGTCAGTGTGACTTGGGTCTCGACATCCTCCTCGGGGATGGCAAAGGAAACGAGATGGTTCCCATTGACATTGAAACCGAATTGGTACTTGCCATTTTCGATACGGAAGATGACTTCATGTCCCACAATATACTCCTTCGAGAGGAGGGTGTAGTCTCCCTTACTTGTGAGCAAGTCTACAGAGGGATAGAAGGTTGCCGTCAACGTGAAGGGTTTACGCTCGTCCAAGACATCGCTCTGCCCAATCAGCAATCCCTTCGTTTGTGAGGGGGATAGCGCCAAGGCTTCCGTGGTACTCCAGCGCAAAGAAAGACCTAAAGCCGTGTCGGCGGTGTCATACCACGCAATGGTCGGCTCCATCCCGGAGTTATCCGTAGCAGTCGCCTCTCCGGTGACTTCCGGGGCAATTCCTTGCCGTTGGGACACAGCGACATCGGCAGGTACCACCAATTCGGGAGGTGTCGTATCGGCAAGGTCAAGGGTTTGTGTTGCGACGGTCTCCAACCCAGCGGCATCTTCTGCAACCCATGTGCGCGACAGGCGATAGCGGAGCGTACCTGCGTCTGTCTCAATAAAGTCCGGCCCCGTATCTTGATGGGTGATGATAACCTTTTCAGAGGCAATATCGCTAGCAGTCGCGCTGCCGTGTGTTTCAACCGAAAGGTCATCTTGCGGCGCAGGAAGCGTCTTGTCTGCTGGCACAGTCAATTCCGGCGGCGCCGTATCCATCAGCCCGATGAGGCGATCTCCAGCCAACCAAATCCCACGGATGGTTGCTTCAGAGTAGCCTTCGTGGCGTTTCTGAGCCAAAAGCATCACCGCTTCGGGTGCGACATTTCCCTTATAGAAGGAAACTTCAGCGATATCACCATAGTAGTAACGTTGAGCGGAGGAGGGATGACGGCCGATTGCCCAAGGGCTATTGAAAGCGACAGGCTTCAGGTTAGATGCCTTACGAGCGACTTCTTGACCATTGATATAGAGGATATAGGTGGAGCCATCAAAGACTCCCATCACGTGCGCCCATGTCCCCAATGCTGGAGTATAGGGTGCAGAGGCAAGTGCTTCTCCGGAGTTACACCACCAACCAAACTGAAGATTGCCACCACTGAAACGGAGATACAGTTCACGTTTAGGCGAAGAAATATAACCCCGGGCGACAATGTTACGAACGCCGTCCTTCTTCTCCGGGCGAATCCACGCAGAGATGGCACAGGGGAATTCATTGTCAAAGTTGAGGGCTTCTGGTTGCCCGAGAAGAACGCGCGCATTGTTGTTACGAAAACGCAAGGCACCTTCGGTTGTGAGCATCGTATTGTTGGTTGTAGCATCCACCTGAAAGGCTTGCGAGGCAAAGGGACGAAATGCCGAGGCGCGCAGGGTCACATGATCTGTCGGCATTAAAGATACAGGCGTTTCGCCCGTACGGAGTGCTGACGCAGGACATTCACGGGAAGGCGAGTCGGTTTCTACCCAAACAAC
>CALBHX010000114.1 GCA_937892925.1 uncultured Lentisphaeraceae bacterium | reverse complement strand
TCGTTGTAGAGGAAAAAATCTCCATCAACCATTGGTGTTGAAGAAATGTCCACATCTCGGGACGTTGTTATCATTTTGTCACTACAATAACGCTTACCATCCTCATCTGCCCTATGTTAGCAACATACCACTAACAGTATACTACAACCTTCGATACTAGGCATCGAAGGCCGCGAACCATTAGAAAAAATACTGCATAGGGTGCGGCCGGTTCTTCGCTTTTGTCACGCCTGGCTTTCTCGCCGCCGCCTAACCACATCCGCTTTATACCTTTCATTCCCATTCCATGACAACATCCTCCTGCAAACACATACTTCGCATCACCGCTGGACAAACTGGATATACCAAGGAGTCAGCCGCCCCGGGTTCATCTCAAAGTCGGGGCGGATTCATCGTAGGGACGCCCCGAGTTCACTTTCAGGGAGAGCAGCAGGCATTCCTATCCCCCAGCCATTCGATTTCTGCAATCATCCACTCACATGAAAATCTTCACCTAAACAACACAAAGGTGAGTAGTCAAAAAATATTAAACCTTAACCCGTAAAACAGCCTCTGGACTCTTGGTAAACCGTACGTCTTGCAATTCTTCAAATCCTCCCACCTCCAATCGTAACACGTAAGTACTCAAGAACTAACGCACACTTCTAATATTTTGTACACCTTTCAAAAACAGAATCACATGAAATCCACGTTCAGAATGCTTGTGATATAATTACCATCTATGCAATACGTCTGGACTCTTTGCACCGTTGGAGGTATTCCGATTCGCCTGCACCTTTCAGTTGGCGTGCTGGTGGCTTATCTATTGTGGCAAACGCAAAGTCTTGGAATGGGATTATTCATTTCCATTGTGTTGTTTATCTCCATCCTGCTGCATGAACTTGCACATAGTGCTGTGGCCATTTTGTTTGGTGGTTGGGTGCATGACATTACCTTGCAGGTGTTGGGGGGGTGTGCCACGCTGTCCCGTATGCCGCAACGAGCCTTTCACGAATTACTGATGGCGGCTGCCGGGCCGATGTGCTCACTGTCGTTAGCAGCGGCTGCATGGATGTTAGCGCGGTTTTTCTCAGCGACATACTGGAACCCCATAACCGAGACGACATGGAAACAACCCAATGACTTCTTTTTGCTTATCGCATGGATCAATTTGGGACTCGGCGCATTCAATCTAATCCCAGCCTTTCCCATGGATGGCGGCCGTATCCTTCGGGCGCTGGTACAGACTTGTGGCGCGACCAAAGTACGCGCGACGGAAGTAGCTGTAGTTACAGGGCAAATCATTGCTGGGCTGTGGGTGCTTCTTTGGATATTGGGCATAATGAATATCGTCATTGCCTGCCCCTTCCCTAATGCTCCGGAGCCGGTGCATTATACTTGGTCTTTGTTCTTTGGCAGAAGTTCTTGGTTGATTCTGCCGATTGCGTATATGGTTTGGACTGTTGGCAGACGTGAGCTGACGATTGTCCGTCTTGGAGCTTGGCGATGAGTCTTGCGGTTGGTATTGTCGGTTTGCCGAATGTAGGTAAGTCAACGCTATTTAATGCATTGACGCGGGCACAGAATGCCGAAGCTGCGAATTACCCTTTTTGTACCATTGAGCCAAATAAGGCAACGGTTCCAGTAGCAGATGCACGAGTGGAACAGCTGGCCGAGGTTTGTAAAAGCGGCAGAATTATCCATGCAACCGTAGACTTCACAGATATTGCCGGGCTCGTCCGAGGCGCCTCAAAGGGGGAAGGTCTTGGCAATCAATTTCTGGGCAACATTCGGGAATGTGATGCGATTCTGGAAGTTGTTCGGTGTTTCGATAACAATGATGTTGTGCACGTTGAAGGCTCTGTCGACCCTGTGCGTGATGTCGGCATTATCGAGACCGAATTAGTACTCGCAGACCTTCAAAGTCTTGAGAAAAGGTTGGATCGTCTAAGCAGACAAGCTCGCGCGGACAAAGCGCTCGGGAAAGAGGTAGAAGCCATGCGAGCCTTGCAAGCCCATTTAGATGCAGGGAACCCCGCCCGTACCTTTATCGGAGAATATGCCGAAGCGTTGGAACCTTGCCGTAAAGAATTACACTTCTTAACGGACAAACCAATCATTTACGTAGCCAATATTGGGGAAGACGATCTGGGACAGCCAGACAATCCACACGTTTCAGCCCTCAAGGATTACGCCCAGGCACATGGTGCAGATGTTGTTTCCATCTGTGCTTCAATGGAAGCCGATTTGGTTGGGCTCTCAGAATCCGAACAACAAGACTTCCTAAACTCCTACGGGCTGGAACAGTCTGGCCTCGATGTAACCATCCGTAAAGCCTATCATACACTTGGCTTGCAGAGTTTCTTCACCGCCGGCCCCATGGAAGCTCGGGCATGGACCATTCACCAAGGGTGGACGGCACCCAAGGCGGCAGGAGTCATCCATACAGACTTCGAACGCGGTTTCATTCGTGCCGAAGTCGTCTCATATGAGGACTTCGTGGCGCTTGGCGGAGAGGCTCATGCACGCGAAAAGGGATTATTGCGCGTGGAAGGGAAAGAATACGTCATGCGTGAGGGAGATGTTGTACATTTCCTGTTCAACGTTTAAGAATTAATTGGGAATATGGCCATGCGATATGAACTTCCTACAAATCCACAGCGTTCATTATGGCGGGTCTTATTGATTTGGGGACTCCCCATTTTGGGGTGGGTCACAATTATTGTGGCCTGGATCTTTTTCGCAGGTACACGTGCGCCCTCCCCGAACGCCTCTCCCGAACCCGCAACCTCTGCCCCCTCAGCAGGATCCATCCCATCTGGCCAAGGTGTAACGCCTACCGCCCAGGTCTCCACGCACCCCACAGGCAGTGCTCTCGCCACTAACGCCCCTGCTTCCTCCTCCACTGCCCCAACGAAACAGGAAGACGACAGGGAACATTATTCGGCAACACCTTATGACTTCGCCGGAGCTGTTTCGCATATTGGGTTGATGCATGAAAACGGATGTGCCACAGGGATTTTGGTCGATCCGGCAAAACGTAAGGTACTTTGGGCAAAACTAGCGGATAAGCCTGTCCC
>CALBHX010000113.1 GCA_937892925.1 uncultured Lentisphaeraceae bacterium | reverse complement strand
GTAACGAATACAACGGAACGCTCTTGTACCACAGGGCATAGAATCTTACTCATGTTGGCGACTTCTTTTGGAGAACAGACGATGCCATCGGCACCATGCGTGATAGCCAGCAATCCCATAGCTTCAACGTGTTCCAGCATGGGGCGTTGGATGCCTAAATCGGCAAGATCACTCTGATCAAGTGAGGTGAGCGCGGTAACGGCAAGGATTTTTGGAGCGTGGTTGCCAAATGCGGCGGCAGCTTCGGCGGCGGCATGAATCATGGCTCTGCCACCGGAGGCATGAATGGTCATTAAATCTACACCCATGGAGGCGCCAGCTTTGACGGCTCGTTCAACTGTTCTTGGAATATCGTGCAGTTTAAGATCAAGAAAAACGCGTTTCCCCGCGGCTTTGACTAATCTAACGACATCTGGTCCCTCTGCGGAGAAGAGTTCCAAGCCAATTTTATAGAAATCGACTGCATCTCCGAGTGTTGCGAGTGTTTCGATAACAGATTCTTTGTTGGCAACATCTAATGCGACAATGAGCTCAGCCATGTGGGATATCCTTTCATTCTTTGAGTAAGGGACGAACGTGCCCATTTTTACGCGTTTAGGTTCATATCTGGAAAATGTATAGCACCTTGTCTGAGGAGGTTGGGCTCTGTATGTGCATCTGTACAACGGATAACGGTTGAGGCGATACCAAGGTGTGCTGAGCCACCATCAAGGATAAGGTCTACGGACGCTCCTAATGCACGTGCGGCTTGCGAGGCATCTATAGCGGGAGGTTCGCCACTGATATTGACACTTGTACACCGCAAACATCCTCCACATTGATTCAGTAGGGCACATAAACGCGGCGCATCCGGAATCCGATACCCTTCTGTTCGTCCATCGACAGTGGGGAGAATCAACGTGAGTGCCCCGGGCCAGGCTGTAATGAATCGATCTGCCTGCGGTAGATGGATCGCACCATTGGCCCAAACAGCGTCGATATTGGCGGCAAGCAGTTGGAATGGTTTCGATGCGTCACGCCGTTTCATTTGGCGAATGCGCTCCAGAGCTTGTGGAAAAGCTGGATGACAAGCTACGCCATAGACGGTGTCTGTTGGAAGGATGACTACACCTCCAGAGCATAAAAGCCTTGCAACAGGAGTAATAACATCGTCATTAAAAGGCAATAGTGTCATTTTGTGGGGCTTGAAGTGATACGTCAGATCTTCTGTTACGAAGATGATGGCTGAAAAGCCGAGAGTGTCTCAATCAACGATCTGCTGTGCAGCTCGGTAACGCATGATTAACGCATTCGTAGAGCTGTCGTGATGTAATGGAAGTGAGGTATTGTTCAATTCCTTTAGAATTTTACCAGCCAATACTTTACCAAGTTCAACACCCCATTGATCAAATGAAAAGATGTTCCAAATGATTCCCTGAGTGAAGACTTTATGTTCGTAAAGCGCGATCAGGGCTCCCAATGTCTTAGGGGTCAACTCATTGGCAAGTAACGTGTTGGTGGGATGATTGCCTACGAAAGTTTTAAAGGGTATTAGTGTTTCCGGAGTTCCCTCGGCACGGCATTGGTCTGCAGTTTTTCCAAAAGCTAAGGCCTCCGTTTGTGCAAAGAAGTTGGCCATTAGTTTGGCATGGTGATCGCCAATTGGATTATGACTCTTGCAAAAACCAATGAAGTCTGCAGGAATGAGGCGTGTTCCCTGGTGAATGAGTTGGTAGAACGCATGCTGGCCATTGGTCCCGGGTTCTCCCCATACGATAGGGCCAGTCATGTATTCTACTGGTTGTCCATCGCGTGTAACAGATTTACCGTTACTTTCCATATCCAGTTGTTGTAAATAGGCAGGAAATCTTACAAGATATTGATCGTAGGGCAATACAGCGTAAGTATCTGCTCCGTACCCGTTGGAATATAGGATTCCAATCAGAGCCATAAGAACCGGCATGTTGCGTTTGAATGGAGCGGTTCTGAAATGTTTGTCCATGGCCTCATAGCCGGAAAGGAAACGTTTAAAGTTCCGTGGCCCGATAGCTAATACTAAGGAGAGACCGATAGCCGAGGGTAATGAGTAACGTCCACCAACCCAATCCCAAAAAACAAACATATTATCCGGGTTAATTCCGAACTCTGCAACTTTTGAAGCATTGGTACTGACTGCGACAAAATGTTTCGCAACTGCGGCTTCTCCAAGTTTACTCACAAGCCAAGCCCGCGCAGTTTGGGCATTTGTCATGGTCTCCTGTGTGGTGAAGGTTTTTGAAGCGATAATGAATAATGTCTGGTCTGCTTTCACTTGCAGAAGTGTCTCTGCTATATGTGTAGCATCAACATTAGAGACAAAGAAACACTTTAATGTACGCTTGGAATAAGGGAGAAGAGCCTGATAGGCCATTGCTGGCCCCAAGTCTGAACCTCCAATTCCGATATTGACAACGTACTTAATTCGTTTCCCGGTATATCCCAACCATTCGCCTGTCCTGATACGTGTAGCAAATGCATACATCTTATTTAGGACAGTATGAACGTCTGCATATACATCTTGCCCATCGACAATTAGACCTGTTGTTTTTGAGCTTCGTAACGCGGTATGAAGAACGGCTCGATTCTCTGTTTGATTGATATGTTTGCCTGTAAACATATTCTCAATTTCTGTTTTCAGATTTGCTTTTTCAGCTAATTTGAGCAACAGCGTGAGTGTTTGTGTGTCAAGAAGGTTTTTTGAGTAGTCTAATGTCCATCCGGCTGCGGAAACAGTCATTTTCGCTGCGCGCCCGGGGTCTGTCGCGAATAATTCTTTAAGTTTTAAGTCGTGGCTTTCGATTTGCCCTTCCAACTGCTCAGCCGTATCTGTGTCCATAGGACAATCCTTTCTAATCTGTAAAACCTGCGGCAATTAATTGTTCAAGCGATAAGTTCCGGTGCCCGAGAGCTTGTCTCACATAGAGGCCGATAATATCGGCCTCTAGATTAAGCGGTTCGCCTGGGGAAAGTAATCCCAACGTTGTTTCACGCAGTGTTGTTGGGATAAGTGCAACTTCAAACCAGTTGGTTCCAACGTCTGAAACTGTTAGACTAACTCCGGACAATGCAACGGATCCTTTTCGAATAGTTCCATTGGCAAAAGTCTGCGAACACCCAATACGAAAGATAAAATCACACCCAACAGGGCGGCGTTCTAACAAGGTGCCAACCTCATCTACATGGCCAGATACAAAATGCCCGCCTAACCGCTCGCCAACCCGCAGGGCACGCTCGAGGTTGACACGATTGTCTCTGACTATTTTGGAGAACATCGTGCATTTTAAAGTTTCTTCGAGAACATTGGCTTCAAAACCGTCTGAATAGATATGGGAGACAGTTAAACAAGCTCCATTGACGGCAATACTTTCACCTAAGATGAGAGGATCTTCTTTTGAAAAAATGGCTGGCGCCATAATAGACAACGTCGCCCCCGATCCACGTGTATAACGACCACGGAGAACGCCTATACATTGAATTAGACCGGTGAACATGGGTGATGCAAAACTTATGTCGATTGTGTTAAAAGCCAAATTGTTCGCGGATTGAAGAAAACAATGGAGAGAGATTGACCTTTTTACGGGCATTCCCAAGAGAACCATCAAATCGATGAGCATACCTGTTTGTACAGAGTTCTTCTATAAATCGTGAAAATTTCCCAGCGTTAGGGGGCAAGTTGTCTAGTATTTCGACAGCACTTGTTCCATTAGCAACGACTTCACTTAACATCCCGGTGGATTCCGCCGTGACAAATATATGCTCACATTGTGTCACAAACGCAGGAATCGGATTAAAATGATCTTGTGAAAAACGAAGGGTATAGTCAAACGGAAACTGACTCAGTATTGCCTCTGCCTCTGGAGATGTTCGTCTGGACGTGGTGACCCAATGCTCGTAATTTGCTGTGGCAGCGAAAATTTCTTTTAATCGATTTTCTAACCAACTGGGAGAAACATCGGCGAACGCATTCCTCCCTCCAATGATGACACCGACAGCTCTCCGACATTTTGGTGTATAACGGAGGAAAAAGGCGTGTGTTTGTTCGCTATAGAAATCTGGGCGCACAGGCGTAAGGTTTGTTGGAATAGGCTTAATATTTTCTCGGTTCGGCGGAAGGTCGAAGGCTGGCGCGAGAATAACATCAAAATCGTTGAGTCGATATCCACGAGGCATCAGAATCGCCGCACAAGGGATTCGAAGTTTGTGTTTTAATCGTTTAAGCGAAAGGAAAGTGTTAGAACCAGTTCCAATTAGAAAAGAGGGTCGTTCTATTGCAGTTGCGTGTTTAATAGAATCATCGCATCGCGTTAAATCGGGATAACGTCTTATGGCATCGAATCCATAGGAAAGAGCTTTATACAAACGAGACGGATAAATACAGGGAATAATCTTAAACGGCAGTCCAAGACCCTCTGCAAGAGCCTTGGACTGATTTTCATGCCCTGGTTTCCCGTCAGAAAGAATCAGCGCATAAGACATGATATACCTATCACTTTTCGAACCGTCCCATTGCGGCGAACTTGGCGTAACGCTTTTCAGTCAATTGTTCAATTGGGACTTTCTTGAGTTCTTTGATGGCTTTTAAAATTGCTTTTTTTACTTCAAGAATAGTCTTACCAGGAGCTTTATGTGCACCACCTTTTGGCTCGGGAATTACTTCGTCCACAATACCTAACTTTTTTAACCATCCAGAAGTCAATTTCAGAGCTTCAGCTGCAACGGGTGCCATTTTACCATCACGCCATAAGATTGAAGCACACCCCTCTGGGCTTATGACAGAATAGATGGCGTGTTCCAACATAAGAATTCGGTCGCCAACTGCGATTCCGAGCGCTCCTCCAGAACCGCCTTCACCTGTAACAACTACAATAATCGGAGTTTTCAATACTGACATGTCAGCGAGATTTTTGGCTATCGCTTCTGCTTGTCCCCGTGCCTCCGCATCCAACCCTGGAAATGCGCCAGAGGTGTCAACAAGGGAGACTATAGGCAGGTGGAATTTTTCTGCTAACCGCATGATGCGCATGGCTTTGCGATAACCGTCAGGGTTGGCCATCCCGAAACGATTCGCAATTTTTTCTTCAGTGGTACGTCCCTTCCGATGT
>CALBHX010000112.1 GCA_937892925.1 uncultured Lentisphaeraceae bacterium | reverse complement strand
AACTGCATTCCCCATCCGACTAAAAGCACCCCACACCCAAACGCCGTTACCCAGGCCGAAACAACAGGAACCTGTCCCATCGAAAACCAATTATACAGCGGAGTATGTTCAACTCCAAACGCTAGCGCAAAACCCGCAAAAGAAAGCACCAATGCCGTAACAAGCAGCCCCCACGCACGATCATTATTCAGCAACCGAACAGCTGTCAACCACGCCAATAACGGCCATATGACCACCCCGGCCAAGTGAATCAGAAACGGACCGGCAATACACCCACGCAACACTTGTAAGTGAACCCGAAGTACTTCAAGCTCTGCGGATATTATTGTTTTGAGCGTGAACACATCCTGAGACCGCAATCCGTTAAACACCAGCATCACCCCAACCCCGAGCACCACCATTATAAACCACAACGGCAGGTTTTTAACATTACGATCCCACAAACGCCACTCTGCAATTACAGCCCGCAAGAAGAATAGCGGCAAACAAAGCAACACCCAGGTAGACTCTACTGCCGCCATACCCAAAACAAATGCGGCCAGCACCATCAGACAACGCCGTCCATTATTACCCGCATAGATATTCTGCAAAACCACACACGTCAGCAACCATGCGAATGACCAACACGTCACCGTCCAACCGGAAACAACATAAAGCCCTGTGAGTGAAAAGAGAAAGAAAGCACACACGCCATGCGCTGCAAAAGCCGATGTCCACTGAACCGCCCGCGTACTAAGATCCGCCTCCGCCATCGCATCCCGCACCCAAAACTCTACAACTAACCAAGTCATTGCTACCAACCAGGCCACCACCCCGGCACCAAACAAATTAAGTATCACCATTGAAGGCGAAGCACCTAAAAGCACATATTTTAAACTCCAAAGACCAGGAAACGCCACCTGTGACACCGGAGACGCCCCGGAAAACGCCGCCAGTGCCTGCATATTCTCCCCTGGCGCCGCAAAGTCCCCCACAAGCACCAAGCCCAACACAAACGCCACCGCGGCCCATAATACAGCCTGAGCCGACAACCCCAAACGCCCACGCCACGACAACGGCTTAACACTTTGACGGGCACAGAAAAAATCAATCAGAGCGGTCAACATATTCCCTCATTTCTTTACGGTTCGTAAGACAGTTTATCAAAAACCGACCTTCTGCAATGTCAGAGTCGTGTTGTTTCTGATGTTTCTAAGAATCGTCTCCTCTTACACCGCAAGTCTGGGAACCCAACCTCCATTATCCAGTAGGGTCTCCAACGTTCCGCGATAAAAATCGCCCCGAGTTCATACCGAAATTGGGGCGAGTTAGACATGAAGTCGGGGCGAGTTAATACTGAACTCAATGTAACCAACCAAATGAAACCTTCTGAGCCGGCGTCTCCTCCCACACAACTTACTCATACGCGTTAATCTCTCTGGTAAATCAAATTACGTTGCCGCGAACCCCATATCTGCCATCACGCTCTGCGCGAAGAAACACCCGGATTACCCAATGCTGCAGCCAACCCACAAGCCAACAATACGGTCAATAGCGAAAACCCTCCTTGCGATAAAAAGGGAAAAGTAATACCCGTCATCGGAAGTGCCTTGGTTACCCCCCCTACATTCAAAACAATCTGAACCCCCATTAAAGCAGCCACCCCTGTCCCAAAGAGATGACATATGGAAGAATCTAATACGTCCCCCATTCTTGACAGTTTGGCGATCCAAAGCCAACAAACGCTTAGCAATACG
>CALBHX010000111.1 GCA_937892925.1 uncultured Lentisphaeraceae bacterium | reverse complement strand
GGGGAACAAGGGCATTCGAACTTTTGTGCCACCGCAATGTGGTGGACGGCTATCGTGCTTTTTCCTATTAGTCTGATAGCAGCTGGGGTTACGTTGGGAATGCAGGGGTATCGATTTTCTGCGGTGGATCGCGCGATGTTGAATCGATTTGCTGGGGAGACAATTTCTCAACTACGCCCAGGAGGTGCGGCAGAAGGGCGTCAATTTCTGTTGGGAGCCACTTGGCTTGACGGGCACCTGGCACTTGAAGCGCACCGACAAGGTGTACCCTTGACGCTTTTTGTCCCGGCTCGTGCTACGGACGCACCATATCTTAGGGCCATGCGTACCCGACTAATGGAGGATCCGCTTCTGGTAGGTGCAGATCGGCTGCGGTTGGTGCATTTACTGGATTATAACTTTTTTGTGTTTGTTCAGGACTTCTTTGTATCGCAGGAAAACGTAACGCAGATTGCTGCTGTGATGGATTTGCCAGATGTGTGGTATGCGGCACATCGGCGGCCGTTTGTATGTGGGCCGTTCTTTCTTGGTTTGTCTGAAACAGATGTTCCGCCGTATGATCCGCTTCCCGTGCAGCGTGCGTTGGAATCGCGCTGGGCGGCAACGTTGGAAGCGGAAGAATTGCCGTGGTGGGACATTAACCGTGCATCACAGCGGGCGATTCGGCATCATTTAGCGTTTGTTTCCAATAATTTGGGCGCGTTTCTGGATGACCAGGGAAAGCTGGAAGAGGCGGCGGAATGTTATTTTTATGCTTATCAGACAGAGCCTGAAAATGTTTCCGCACTGTTGAATTTGTATGATATCTGTGTACGGCGCGGAGCACTTCCTGGGCAGCGGGAAGCTGTTAACCGAGCGTTTCAAACATTCATTTCTACACGAACCAAGTCGCCTAAGAAATATGACCTTAGTAGTGTTGGGCGGTATTATGGATATATTCGCAATTATGAGCTGTTTGTTCAGATGGGTTGGGAGTGGGCTGTTAGTGCCGCGCCAGAATCTGTGTTGGCTGGTTTACGTAACGCACAGAATGGGTTGGCGCCAACAGATCCGCGTAATGCGGCAGTACAGGCGGTGGTTGCTGCGGTGTATGAGTCGCAGGGGCAGATTCGTCGTTCGATGGACAATTATCGTGCGGCAGTCTCGGTTGATCCTAAAAATGTGGAGGCGTTGCGTGGGTTGGCACGGTTGTCTATTCAGGATGGGAAGGTGATAGAGGCTGGGCAGTGGTTATCTAAAGCTGAAGAGGCTGGAGCGGATCAGACGGCATTGGATATAGATCGTGCGGCGTATTTAATGGCGATGGGAGATTTGGATGGGGCAACGGCTGCGATTGGGCGATATACCACCACGAATAAAGATACGCCAATTGGATGGGCGATGTTGGGTATGATTGAAATTGAACGTGGGAATATCGAACGAGCGTCTGGTTTCATCCTGCAGAACATCAAACGTACGGCGAAAGGGCGAGACCTTTATTTCCTGCATGTGTTGGAAGGGCGTTTGGCTCAAGCTCAAGCACTTGCTGCGGAAAAGGTTTCGTTGGATGAGGAACATGTCCCTTCTGCCGTAATGCGGCAGGAGGCGGCAAAGAACGCTGGTAAGAGTTATGAAACGGCTCGCCGTCATTATCGCCGGGCGTATGCCTTGCGTCCAAATGTGCGGGGTTTGCTGGAGTTGATTCTTGAATTTGATCGGAAGCTGAATGACAAGGCTGGAGCGGAAGCAGATGCGCTTGCGCTTTTGCGTGAGGATATGCGTCACCCTTATGCCAACTTTGTGGTGGGGTCGCAACGGTTAGATGACGCAGAGATTGCTGCTGCGGTGAAATATTTTCGTGTGGCGGTGGAGGGGGATAGTAACCCTTCGTTTCTGCTACTTAACAATTATGCGGAGGCACTTTGTCGTGCTAGGCAATTCGAACAGGCCAAGGCGGTTGCGTTGCGTGGTGTTCAGAAGGAGCCCAAACTGTGGGCGGCGTGGGCTACTTATGCTTTAACGCTAGCGCGTGGAGGAGAGGGGGCAAAAGCTCAAACGGCGCTTGATACGGCGCGGGAGTTGGCGGCTTCGTCTAAAATGGCCATTGATCCGCGGGTGGACTTTGTCGAGATCTGGATCGCGCTTGATCGTGGCGACAAGGCGAAAGCGAAGTGTATGATTGAGCGATTAAAGACAACGCTTGGAGCGGCTTTGTCTCCGTTAGACAAAATGGATTTTGAGGTGGTGGATCGGGCATTGACTGAGATGTCTCAGACGCCTTGAGTATGACAATGGTCGGAGCTCAAAAGCCTTATTCCGTCAGTGAAGTAACAGCGATTTTGGCGGATCAGTTGCGGAGCCTGCCACGGGTTGTCGTGGAAGGAGAGGTTTCGAATTGTCGAGCGGCTTCTGTTTCCGGGCATTTATATTTCACGTTGGGGGATGAGAAGGCAAAGCTGAATGCGGCGTTCTTTGCGTTTAATCAGCAGGCACAACAGCGTTTGGGTGAGGCGCTTCCGACAGTGACAAATGGCTGTAAAGTGCGGGCTGTTGGGCGAATTGCGGTGTATGCGCCGCATGGAAGTTATCATTTAAGAGTGGAGCACCTGGAGCGGTGCGATGGGGTGGGGGAACTTCTTCAACGATTTGATGCGCTTAAGCGAAAATTGTTTGCAGAGGGACTTTGTGATCTGAAACGTAAACGTAAACTCCCGAAAGTGCCCCGTCGAATAGGAATTGTTACGGCACCTACCGGAGCGGCGATTCATGATATTTTGTCCATTCTTGGACGCCGTTATCCAAACTTACATATTTTGATTGCCCCATGTAGAGTGCAGGGGGAGGAGGCACCGGCAGAGATCGCACAGGCAATTCGACTATTGAATCAACATTTTGGACCAACATCGAAAGAGCCGCTAGATGCGTTGATTGTTGGCCGTGGCGGCGGATCATTGGAAGATTT
Source organism: uncultured Lentisphaeraceae bacterium (assembly GCA_937892925.1). Classification (GTDB taxonomy): domain Bacteria; phylum Verrucomicrobiota; class Kiritimatiellia; order RFP12; family DVOR01; genus Spyradenecus. The sequence goes on along the minus strand of CALBHX010000111.1, from coordinate 4,271 downwards.
GTGGGCATTTAATGAGGAGGTGGTGGCTCGTGCGGTTGCGGCCTCTGAAATTCCTGTGATTTCTGCGGTTGGTCATGAGCCGGATAATGCGATTACGGATTTTGTGGCTGATATTCGGGCGGCAACGCCTTCGGCCGCAGCGGAATTGCTGTGTGGAGAAAAAGAGAGTTTTGAGAAGGCGTTGAAGATTTCCAAGGAACGGCTGTTAAATGCCTTGCGTGAGATGTATCGGCGGGCACGGCAAACACTTAATGCGTATAAAGTATCACCGTTGTTTCGCGATCCAGAATATATTTTGGCAACACATGCTCAACGGATTGACGGATTGTGCGTACGGTTGAATCATGTATTTTCAACGCGGTATGCTGAAGCGAAAGCATGTCTTGAAACCCAATCGTTGGAGCTTCAGCGAGCATGTGCAGAGGCCTTGCCAGAGACTGTACAACGGATTCAAAAGCAGGGTGTTCGGTTGCAGTTGGCGTTGGAGCGAAGGCTTTCAGCTGAATCAGCTTCGGTGCAGGCTCGGGCCGCTAAACTTTCGGCGTGTGATCCATATGCGGTACTTCGCCGAGGATATGCGCTTGTAACGGAGCAAGGGGGGGCGTCGGTATCTAAGTCGCAACAAGTTGTTATTGGCCAAGTAGTGAATGTGCAACTGGCTCAGGGGAGATTCTCGGCATGTGTTGAATCAGTATCCCCAGATTAGCGTTAAAATGTTTAATTGTCATAATGGAGAAGATGGTTATGTCAACATGGTGTTCAATAATGCGCGGGTGGTTCATGGCTGTAGCTGGAGGTGTTTATGCGTTTGGGGGTTTTGCGCAGACAGAAGACATAAAGAAGGAATCGCAACTGGATGCACTGACCTATGTAACGTTCAATATCGGAGGTGGCGCTCCAAGTGCATTTGGGTTTCATCAGCCATTTGATTTGCAACGTGCGGGTAATTACCTGAAGTCGTTGAATGCGGATTTTGTCGCACTTCAAGAGGTTGATCGTTTTGTCGGGCGAAATGGAAATCCAAAACGTGACACCGCAGCAGAACTGGCGAAGATGGCTGGTTTCCCTCATGTGCTTTATGGTAAGGCCATGCCGTTGCGTGGAGGAGAATATGGTATAGCATTACTTGCAAAAATGAAGCCGGAAACATGGCGGGTGATACCATTACCGGGGGAAGGAGAGCCGCGCGTTTTTATTGATGCACGATTTCGTCTAGCAGATGGGCATACGGTGTCTGTTTGTGCCACACATTTGGGATTTCCTTCTGCGGTACGTCAAAGTCAGGTGCGAGCCATTATTGCATATTATCAGGAAAATCCAGTAGATGGCATATTGTTGGCAGGTGATTTGAATGCAGAAACAGGATCTCCTGAGTTGAAAATACTGAAAAAAGTATTTACGTTGGTTACTCCTGAACCTGGTCAGATGACATGGTTGGGAGGCGGGAAGGCCATTGATCATTTTCTTGTATGGGCATGTCGTAGCGGATCCTGGAAAGTATTGTCGGAAACACGGCGTTTGCCGTATACAACCCAGAAACCCCTTTCAGATCATATGCCGGTTTTATTGCGCGTGAGGTGGATACCTGCCTCATAACACAGCTATTTTTGATGCGTTAGCATTGTTATTGACAGGGGTGATTAGAGTAGAGAAGTCATAGCGATTGCGTTTCGTTAGTTCACTAAGTAGTGAGTACGTTTATCGTTCCATAGTTGGATGTATAAGTTACCGGTAAAGAACTTTGCTATACTGAAGAGGAGACTAAGGAACGTTATGGCAGATAAAAAAGTGATGAATTTCTTGAGAGAGTTGGTAGCTTGTCGAACACCGAGTGGATTTGAGCAAGAGGGACAACGCCTCATGGCTCGATATTTAAAATCTGCCGGGGTGGAATGTGCATTTGATGTTCATGGAAACTTACATGCAGTATTGAATGAACAGGCTCAGACAAAGGTTATGTTGGAAGCGCACTGTGATGAAATTGGCTTCCTCGTGACGTATATTGATGCTGAGGGTTTTGTGTGGATGACACCTAATGGAGGTGTAACCATTCCAACTGTTGCGGCGGAACGTGTGATTATTGCCGGACGTAAAGGGCCAGTAAATGGTGTGTTTGGCGTTCGGCCCCCGCATTTGATGACGGCATCAGAGCGGGAACATGTAGCACCAACGGATCTGGCAACTGCACCGGTTGACATTGGAGCGCGGTCTCGAGAAGAAGCAGAAGCTCTGGTGTCGCTTGGTGCTGCGGCTGTGGTTGATTCTGGATGGCATATGCTCGCGGGAAGCAGGGTGGCGTGTCGTGGATTTGACAATCGGATTGGTGCGTATATTGTTGCTGAAGTGATGCGGAGGTTGGCTGAAGAGCCATTGGCTCCATTGAATGTTGCGTTACACTTGGTTGGTAGTGTTCAGGAAGAGTTGGGTTTGATCGGTGGGCAAAATGCATCACATTTGGTAAAACCAGACATTGGTATTTGTTTAGATGTCGGATTTGCGACAGATGCTCATCTACAGGATAGACGCAAGATGGGGGATATTCGTCTGGGTGGTGGCCCAATTATTGGAACGGGGCCGTTTTATAACCCAAAATTGCGTCAAATGTTGTTGGATACAGCAAAATTGGAAGATATTCCTGTTCAGATTCAGGTTCGTTCACGTGCATCAGGTAACAATGCCTATGCTATGCGAATGTCTGGTGGGGCTACGGCTGTGGCATTGGTTGGGATCCCATTGCGATATATGCATAGCCCGGTAGAAACGTTGGATTTGGATGATGTAGAGAAAGCGATCCGATTGCTTTGTTCGTTTATAGGGGCGTTACCAGCAGAACCCGTGTTAGCCCCTTCGCTTTGACAGATGAGGAGGGTTCCGTATAAAGAAGGTGTGTTTCCTCTCTATAAGATGAGAAAGGAGCTTTTGTTATGCACTTAAATCCAAATTCATTGCCAGATATAACAAAGGATGCTCGTGCAGTTTTGGCGATTCGAGCAGCGCTTAAGGAGGATATAGGTTCCGGGGATGCGACAACGTTAGCGCTCGTTGGACCGGATGTGTTGGCTACTGGAGAAATTCAAGCACGCGAGGCTTGTTGTGTGGCTGGACTAAATGTTGCATTATACATCCTTCAGTTATTGGATCCAACGCTAACTTATGAGATTCTCATTCCGAATGGTGCGATGGCTCCAAAAGATGGTGTATTGGCTCGATTTACTGGGCGGGCACGTGCAATTTTAACAGCAGAAAGAACAGCCTTGAATTTTATTCAGCGAATGAGTGGAACGGCGACACTCACGCATCAGTTCGTTGAAGCAGTAAAGCCATATCCATGTATGGTGCTTGATACGCGAAAAACAACGCCATGCTTGCGTGTGTTTGAGAAGTTTGCAGTTCGCTGCGGAGGGGGAATGAACCACCGGTTTGGTCTTTATGATCGTATTTTAATGAAGGATAATCATCGTGCGTTATGGGCGGGAGGAGACCCTGCACGATTGGATCTGGCGGTATTGGCGGCTAGAAAGGCGTATCCATTATTAGCAGTGGAAGTAGAAGTCGAAACACTCGAGGAGCTGAAATCTGCGCTCCGGGCGGAACCTGAATGGATTATGTTGGATAATATGTCATGTGAACTAATGCGGGAATGTGTCAAGCTTACGCGTTCGGCAACGAAAAAAACGAAATTAGAAGCTTCAGGGGGTATTAATTTACAGACAGTGCATAACATCGCGGCAACGGGTGTAGATGCGTTGAGTGTTGGCGCATTAACCCATTCGGCTCCTAGTGTTGATTTGGCGCTTGAGTGGAGTGTGATTTAATGCGGCTTATTTGTATTGATATTGGAAATACATCCACATCGATCGGCCTGTATGAGAGGGGGCAGGTGTCTTGTGTTGTATCCATTGTTGGAGGAATTTTGGCAAATTTCTCTGCGTGTATGAGTACATTGCGCCAGATAGCGGTTTCAGATGTGAATGGTGTATGCGTGGCATCGGTTGTTCCTAAGGTTAATTTGGCATGGGAAAAGCTGATATGTGAAACGTGTGGGTGTAGGCCTCACTTTATTTCATATAAAAGCCCATTAGGGTTCGAATTGGATTATCCAGCACCAGAGTGTATTGGTGCAGATCGCCTAGCAGATGCGGCGGGAGGATTGGCGCGATATGGAGCACCGTTGATCATAGTGGATTTTGGAACAGCACTTAATTTCGAGGTGCTGGATGACCGTCCGGCATATCGGGGGGAGTGATTGCTCCTGGTCTTCCGCTAATGAC
>CALBHX010000110.1 GCA_937892925.1 uncultured Lentisphaeraceae bacterium | reverse complement strand
AGCATATAACGCAGGATGAGTTCATCCGTCAGAGGTTGTCCGCGTTCTTCCAGAGACGCCTTCGCCTCATTGCGGCGTTTTTGCTGCTCGGTCTGCCATTTTTCAATGGCTCGGCACATGTTGGCGCTGTTGACGGTGCGGGCAAGTTCAATGAAGATGTGGGTGTCGGCATCAATCTTCCTCTTCTGGCGCAGCAGATTGATGAGCCGCCTCAAGTTTGTAAGCGCACGCGTGGCCAGTGGATTTCTGATGGCGTTGAGATCTACAGGCGGTAAGATCGGATTCTCACGATCTGTGTGGGAGGTGTCTACGTAGAGCTGCTCAAACTGTTCATCGGTCACGCTCCATTTCGTCTTGAGGAAGTTGCGATAATGAAAGCCTTCCAATGAGTGAACAGCGGGTTTGCGTGGAGTCTGCGCAGCGCACGCTTGTTCCTTTTCTTTAGCCCAGGTTTGTTCACACGCTTCGAGCCCATCAAGAATCTCTTGTTTATATTTCGGAAAGTCTTTGACGATGTCCGGTAGTTTGGCGCAGAAGATGGCTTTGCGCAGCGTAAAACCTTTTTTTAGGAAGGGCAAGATTTTGCGGATGGCGTGCAGACTGTATGCCGCACGTTCCTCTGAGGGCGTGAGCCGGATAAAAGTCTTTGCTTTATTCTCATCCAGCCCAAGCCCATGCTCATTCGTTGGCTTTTGTGCCCATGCGCGAAGCTTTTCTGTGTCATCAAAGGTATAGAGTGCGTTGAGTGCGCGCTGCCAGAGTGCCTCGTGTAATCCGAGTTCTAATAATCTTGCCCGGATAGGCATAATCGGGGCATCTGCAGATGGGCGGTAATTGGAATAACAGCGTGTTTTCTTTTCGAGAAATCCTTTCAAGAGATTGTCTACTGTGCATGGTATTTTACGGGTCAATTTTTCAAATAACTGTGCCCGTTCTTCTGGCGAGAGTTTCCGCCCTTCATGGGGAGCCAGGGTGTCGGTTCCATTGACTTCGTGTTTTGCCGGCGGTATTTCGGAGATCCGCAGATTGTTCATAAATGCCAACGCCCGGAATCGTTCATACTCCGGGTGCCCCATCAGGCAGCGGCGATATTTGTGCCCGACTTTACGTTGAGTTTCGCCGGTTTTTGTCCCCGGCACAACATACGGGCGTCCTTTTTCAAGCGCACACCACCCGACAAGATGGCGTTGGATCCGCAAGGGGCGTTGGAAGAATAGAATGCGATGCAGGCTTTCGCGAAGATCGGCAGAAAGTTCTTGCGTATCTGCAATCTGGTTGAACTCTTTTTCGTAGTGTTCGATACGCCCAGTATGGCGCCCGCGGATTCTATCGGCAGAGGCGGGTTCCTTGTAATTCTTTTCAAACATCCGATAGAAGTATTGTCCAAGCGTTAATTTCTCCTTGTTAAGTTCAGCGGTTAATGCCTGGATATCCCGTTTGATTACACCTTGCTCAGGTTGTGATGTTTTTTTGTGGTTACCTTTTACTCCGGAGTCCTCTTCGGCCTCCATCTCGGCCAACTGTTCCTTACGGGAACTTTTGAATCCGCGCCGCTGGGCAATATGGTAGAGCGCCCGCCCTAGAATCAGGTTGTCCACTTTCTCGCAGGCGGCGGCATTGCGGTCTGCATAGGGGTTTTGTTCTGGCGTTGAACGTAACCAGTTCATGAAGGGTTTATCCTCGAGTGGATAAATTCCCTTTTCTTTCCACTGGTTGAGCCCCTCTTCACTCAAGGGGCACATGCCGTGCTCCATCAATACCCGGAGAAGATGAAACTTGCGGAGTTTCCTTCGATAAATCAATCGCCGTGCCGCGCGCTTGGCTCGCCTTTTTGCCGCCGGGGAAGCGAGATTGTTTGAGTCATCCCGATCCATGCCTTCTGGAAAGATGATCACGCCACACTCAATCGGCGAGGGTGCACAAGAGCCGCTTGCGGCAGATTTCATGCGTTCATCCTCAAAAATTGCCCATCCGAGCGAGTTGGTGCCGAGATCAATCCCAAGACGTTTCATTTCATACTCCTGTGCTTGACAAAATCCCAAAACGGGGGCATACTATGGTCGTCTTTTCACAACAAGGCTATATGCCGTAGTCGAAAGACTTGCCCTGTACGTACTCCGTATAGGGCTTTTTGTTGCACCCCAAGCTTTGCGGTTATTATACGGCGTTTAGGTAGATGGAGCAAGGGGAATGTGTGTTTCTTATTCTATAAACGTGGAGACAAAGAGGGGAGAAGTTTTCTCTTCCTCCAGTTGTGCAGCATTTCAGGTTGCGGTGAGGGTGTGCGGGAACGGATTCAAACTTTATTTCAACTTCGCTTCGGGGTGAGTGAAGTGGGGGCTGGGTTTGGAGGCATCGGCATGAAATAGGTAGATTCTTGAAAAGAAAACACGCCGCGCGGAGGGTCTCCGGTGCGGCGTGCGATGTTGAGGTAAGAAGGAAGGTTTTAACAGCCGGTTTGTGCGGCTAGGCCGATATAGTCGGCAGGGGTCATGGCGCGCAGGCGGTTTTTGTCCGCTTCCGGGATCTCCAGTGTGTCGATAAAGGCATGGATGGTTTCCCGGGTCATGGCATGGCCGCGGGTGAGTGCTTTGAGCTTTTCGTACGCTTCGGGGACGCCGTAGCGGCGCATGACGGTTTGAATGGGTTCGGCGAGGACTTCCCACGCGTGGTCGAGATCGGCGGCGAGGGCTTCTTCGTTGGGGCTCATGCGGCTGAGGCCGCGCAGGGTTGAGGCTACGGCGATGAGCGTATAGGCAAAGCCTGCACCGATGTTGCGGATGGCGGTGGAGTCGGTCAGATCACGCTGCATTCGGGAGACGGGGAGTTTCCGCGCCAGGTGGCCGAGAATGGCATTGGCCAGGCCGATATTCCCTTCGGAGTTCTCAAAGTCGATAGGATTGATTTTATGCGGCATGGTGGAGGAGCCGACTTCTCCGGCGACAACCTTCTGTTTGAGATAGCGCATGGAAACATAGAGCCAGATGTCGCGGTCGAGATCAAGCAGTACCTGGTTCCAGCGCTGGAGGGCATCAAAGAGTTCGGCCATGCCGTCGTGGCTCTCGATTTGCGTGGTGAGCGGGTTTTGATGAAGCCCGAAGGATTCGATGACGCGGCGGGCGAGGGCGGGCCAATCAACTTGCGGTGCCGCGGCCAGATGGGCGTTATAGTTGCCCACGGCGCCATTCATTTTGGCGGGCAGCTCTACGGCATCGATTTGTGCGCTTTGGCGGCGGAGGCGGTGGACGAAGACGGCGAGCTCTTTGCCGAGGGTGGTGGGGCTGGCGGGCTGTCCGTGGGTGTGCGCGAGCATCGGGAGCGCGAGGGTGGCTTGTGCAAAAGCGGCAAGCGTATTTTCCAGGCGCTTTTGCTCTGTGCGAAGCACGGCTAGGCCATCTTGCAACTGCAGGGCGTGCGCCATGTTGTTGATGTCTTCGGAGGTGCAGGCAAAGTGAATGAACTCGCTGAGCACGGCGCAGTCGGCGGGGAGCTTTTCGCGGATGAGGTATTCCACGGCTTTAACATCGTGGCGGGTGGTGGCTTCAATTTCCTTGACGCGCCGGGCATCGGCCAGCGAAAAACCATCTGCGATGGCCTGAATCTCTGCCCGCTGAGCAGGTGTGAGCGCGGGGGCTTCGGGGAGCGCGGGTTCATCGCATAATGCGAGCAGCCAGGCGATCTCTACGCGGACGCGGCGATGAATGAGGCCGAACTCGGAGAAGATCGGCCTCAGCGGCGCGGTTTTATCGGCATAGCGCCCATCAATGGGCGACACGGCGGTGAGGGAAGAGAGTTCCATGCGGGCGTCCTTTAAGGGGGTGTAGGGGCTCATTTGGCTGCGCGGCGGGCAGCGAAGCGGGCAGCGGCTTTGTTTTGTTTGGTGCCTTCAGGGAAGGTTTTGTCTTTTTCTGTGGCGCGCAGCTGCTCGAGCAGAGCGATCTGCTCCTTGGTGAGGCTCTGGGGCGTTTCGGCTACGAGCTCTACGAGCAAATCTCCCGTTGGGTGGCGGCCAATGGCTCGAACGCCCTGGCCGCGCAGGCGCTGAATAGAACCATTGGAGGTGCCGGGCTTGATTTTGATGGTGCCGGAGCCGTTGGGCGTCTCAATCGTCAGCTCGCCGCCGAGGGCGAGAAGGGCGGGTGAAACGTATTTGTGCAGAATGAGATTTTGTCCATCGCGCTCGAAGAGATCGCTCGTGCCTACGGAGCAGCGCAGGTAGAGGTCGCCCCGCGGCCCGTTGTTCACGCCGGCATTTCCTTTTCCTGGCACGCGGACGCTCATGCCGCTGTTGATGCCGGCGGGAATGGCCACATCGACGGTTTCATTGGAAGCAACGAAACCGTCACCACGGCATTTCTTGCAGGGTTTTTCAATGACGGTGCCGGTACCTTTACAGACGGGGCAGGTTTGCTGGACGAATCCGAAAAAGCCGCCGCTCTGGTGCTGGAGCACGCCGCTTCCGCCGCAATGCTTGCAGGTTTGACGGGTTGTTCCTTTTTCGGCTCCGGTGCCGTTGCAGTCCGGGCAGGCTACGGCGGCATGGACGCGGATCTTCACGGTGGTGCCGAAGAGGGCGTCTTCAAAGCTGAGGCGGATGAGCTGCTCAGTATCTTCTCCGCGCTGGGGGGCGGAAGGGTCTGGGCGGGAACGTTTACCGCTGAAGCCTCCGAAGCCGCCGCTGAAGCCGCCGCCGAAGAACTGGTTGAGGATATCATTGAGGTCGGCGCCATGGGTGAAGTCGCGCTCAAAGTTGAAACCGCCTTCACCGAAGGCGTTTTTCATGCCCTCATGCCCATATTGATCGTAGAGCTTACGCTTCTTTTCATCGGAAAGAATCTCGTAGGCTTCGGATGCTTCCTTGAACTTTTCTTCAGCGGTCTTATCCCCGGGGTTACGGTCGGGGTGATATTTCATGGCCAGTTTGCGGTAAGCTTTTTTAATGGTATCGGCATCGGCGCTTTTTTCAACGCCGAGCACCTCATAATAGTCGCGTTTTGCTGCCATATTAGGCCTCCTCTTCGGATGTTTCAGCTGAAGTCTCAGCGGGTGCCTGCGGGGCACCGGCCGAAACGATCACCTGCGCCGGGCGCACCACTTTGGCCCCGAGTTTCCATCCCTTGCGGAACTGGCTGACGATGTGCCCCTGAGGCACGTTGCCATGGGGCGCCATAGAGAGCGCCTCGTGTGCCATGGGGTCAAACGCTGAGCCTTCCTGGGCGTCGATCACTTCTGCGCCGGATTGCTCCAATACTTTGCGGAATTCTTCGGCGATCATTCGGACGCCCTGCACGAAGGGGCTGTCTTCTTTAGCGGCGGAGAGAGCCATTTCAAAGTGGTCGAATACGGGGATCAGCGCGTTGAGCAGCCGCTCGTTGGCGCGCGCGGTGCGCTCCTCCAGTTCGCGCGCCTGCCGTTTGCGCATATTGTCGAAGTCGGCCAAGAGGCGCAGGTGGCGCTCTTTTGCGGCGGCCAGCTCGGCTTCAAGCGGTGAAGGCGCGGCGTGTGTGTGCGCTTCAGTCTGGGCTGCTTCGCTGTGCGGCTCGGCAGGAGTCTGCTTGGACGTTTCGGGCGTTTGTTCGTCCGGTGTTTCAGGGGGGGTATTGATGGTTTCTTCGGTCATGGGAAATCCTCTTTCTTTTCTGTCGGGCGCGGAGGCTTTAGCGGCACATCCGCGTGGGGGCAAAGTAGGTGTTCAATTCCTTGTGCGGGAAAGAGCCGCGACTCCGCTCGGCAAGCGGGCGGGCGTTTGCGGTCTGCCTGTACGCAAAGGGAAACTGGGATAATAAACAAACATGGCTCTTTATTATAACACAAACATGGTTTTTATCATAACGGTGTGCGCCTGATTTTGATCACCTTTATATGGGGAACTTCTTTTTTGGGGGTGGGGCCGGCGGGACTAGGAAGGAATGAAGGTTGAGCGTGCGTCAGTTGAGAAAATGTTCCGCCCCACAACCATGGTGTTCTACCCGATATGTTCCCCAAACAGGAAGTGTTGGGATGGTTGGTACAACGCAGGTGGTGGAAGCGGAGGAAGAAAAGGGTACGTGAAAATGCGGGGGTGTGTTTTTTTGCTTGACGGTGGTGTGGGGGAAAGTGTTTAATAATGTCATAAAGGGTCAAGGATAGTGGACGCGAAGGACAAAGAGAAGCCGGCCATGCAGGGCGAAGCCGTTTTGACGGGGTCGTCTACGTATGCATTGGATCCGAAGCGGCGGCTCACGATTCCTTCGGGGTGGCGGGATGCGTTGGGGCGCCCAGCTTATGTGTTTGTGATGGCCGATCCGCATGAAAAGTGTCTGCGGCTGATCAGCTATGAGCGGATGCAGGCGCTTCAGGCGAAGTTGCAGGGGAAGCGTTTTTCGGATCCGTTAGTGGCGCAGAAACTGCGGACGATTGGGCAGAATATGGAGCAGTTGCCGCTGGATGTGCAGGGGCGCATTCGGATCAGCGATCGATTGTTGGCCTTCGCGGGGATTACGGGGCGGGCTGTGTTTGTTGGCGCCATTACGTATGGTGAGATTTGGGCCGAGGAAGCTCGGGTATCTGTGCCTGAAATTGATCAGCAGGCATTGGGTGAAGCGTTGGCGGCGTTGGAGTTTTGATTGGGGGGTGAGCCATGCATATTCCGGTGTTGCTGGATGAGACGGTGGCGGCGCTCGCTCCGGAGCCGGGATGTGTTTATCTTGATGGGACGCTTGGCCAGGCGGGGCATGCTTCGGCAGTGATGCGGCTGGCGGGAGCGCAGGGGCGGCTGCTTGGGATTGACCGCGATGGGGAAGCGCTGGCGCGTGCGGCAGCCAATCTGGAGCGCGATCAGGTGCCGGGGGAGCATGTGTTGGTTCAGGGGGTGCATGGCGATTTGGGGGAAATCGCACGAGCGCATGGGTTCATGGAGGTAGACGCGATTTTATTGGATTTGGGCGTGAGCAGCGATCAGCTGGATACGCCGGAGCGCGGGTTCAGTTTTCGCCAGGATGGACCGCTGGATATGCGGATGCGGCAGGATGTAGGGGAGACGGCGGCGGATTTGATTGCGCGGCTGAGTGTGGCGGAAATGACGGAGCTGTTCCGAACGTTTGGAGAAGAGCGGCGCGCGGTGGGGATTGCACGGGCGATTGACCGGGCGCGCCGGATAAGACCGTTCACACGAACGCTGCAGCTGGCGGAGTGTGTGGCGCAGGCGGTTGGCGGGGCGCATACACAGGGGCGCCATCCGGCTACGCGGGTCTTTCAGGCGCTGCGGATGGCGGTGAATGATGAGATGGGAAATCTGACACGGGCGCTTGAAGCGGGGTTGGCGCTGTTGAAGCCGGGCGGGCGAATGGCGGTATTGACGTTCGAGAGCCTGACGGATCGGGTGGTGAAGCAGACGTTTCGCGCACATTGCGGACGGGAAGAGGCGCTTCAGCAGGGGGGAAGTCTGTGGCGCGGGGTGTTGCCGCGCACGGAACTGATTTTCAAAAAGGCTGTCACGGGGCGGCCGGAGGAGCTGGCGCGTAACCCGCGTGCACGGAGTGCCAAGCTTCGAGCAGTAAGGCGTTGTAAGGAGAGAGCAGATGGCTAAGCGGAATCGGCGGAGGAAAACGTTTCATTTGAAGGCTGCGAGTTTTGGCATCGCGGCCATGATTGCGTTGATCATTTTGCCTTGGATTGGGTATTGCCTGCTAAACTTGAGTTCGGATCAGGTGGCGGCGCAGATTCGATTGCTGGAGATTGAACGGCGGTCGTTGGATGAATCCCTGCGCAGGCAGGTGGCGGAGTGGAATCAGCTGACGGATCCGAAGCGGTTGGATGAGGCAGTGGCGGCGCGTGGTTTGCAGATGGCGTATGCACCGCCTTCACGCAGTGCGCGGGTGGCTGCGAATGGGGCGTTGAATATGGCGCCGGAGGTGGCGCAGGCGTTACAGGCTTCGCTCGCGCGGGCGGCTGGTGAGGAGATGGCTGCACAGGCGGCAGGAGCGGGGGTGCGCCGGGGTAAACGTTATGGGCGCTTGTGATGTGGGCAGTGTGTGCAGGTAACGCTTGGGCGGGAGTAAGCCTTGAGGGCTTGTGTGGCGTGTGCGGTGTGCGGGTGTGGTTTCAGATGCGCAGGCGGGGGGCTGACGCAATGCGGTTTGTTGGTGTTTATGTGTATTAAGGAGGAAAGACGATGACAAGGGGTGAAAGAAAAGCGGCGCATCGGTGGATGTTCCTGATTGTGCTCGGATTGGTGGGGATGCTGGGGCTTGTTTTCGCCAAGCTGGTGAAACTGCATGTAATTGAGCCGAATATGCCGGGGTATGAGGCTAAGGACTATCATGCCAATATGCCTGAGACGTTGGGGCTTCGCGGGCGGATTCTGGATCGAAATGGGGTGGTGCTGGCGGAAAGTCTTCCGGGGCGTGAGGTGTATATTGATCAGCTGGATAAGCGGCTGGAAAAATTACCGCCGGAGCGGCGGGCACAGATCCCGTTAGAGGTGGCGGAGCTGCTTAACCTGCCGCAGGAACGGGTGATAGATGCGTATACGGGTTATCATGTGGGGACGACTGGGCGGCGGCGCACGCAGCAGAAGCTGTGTGATATTTCCGATGATCACGTGATTCGGGAATTGGAGCGGCGGACGTCTACGGCGGTGGCAGTGAGTAATCGTTTGGCGGGAATCAATTTTTCGCATCGGCGGTCGATGCGTTCTTATCCAAATGGTGCGCGGTTGAGCCATGTATTGGGCTTTGTCAAGCCAACAGGGGTTGTGGGTATTTATGGAATTGAGGAAGCTTTTAATGCTCAGCTTTCCGGAAAGAACGGCAAGATTGAGACGTTGAAGGCGAGTGACGGGCGGGAGATTCGTTCGCGTCGGATTTCTGAACGGCCGCCGGTTCATGGTCATGACATTGTGCTGACGATTGACAACAACATCCAGTATATTATTGAGAATGCGCTGAGTAAGGCGTTGGAAACGTTTGATGCCCAGTCGGGGATTATTCTGGTTCAACGGGTTCAGACGGGTGAGCTGCTCGGAATGGCCACATTGCCGAGTTTTAATCCGTTGGATTATTTGGCCGTCAGCCGTGATGCCTGGCAGAATATTGCTATCTCGCGTGCGTATGAACCGGGTTCGGTGATGAAAGTGATTACAGTGGCGATGGCGCTTCAGTATGGAAAGATTACGGAGCATACGCCGTTTGATGTTGGGGACAAGGGGGTGTGGTACTATGCCGGAAGGCCGTTGCGTGATCATGCGTATGGAATTGTTCATGCCAAGGAGATTTTGGCCAAGTCTTCAAATATCGGCACGGCGATGATTGGTCTTCGAATGGCTGAACCGGCGCCGCAGCTTCAGGCTCCGCACGCGAATGAATTGCTATGGCGGGCGTTTTGCGAGATGGGTTTTGGGCAAACAACCGGGATTGAATTGCGGCATGAAGAGCGCGGAATTTTATGGCACTATTCCAAGTGGAGCAAACTCTCCGCGACTCGAATGCCGATTGGGCAGGGGATTGCCGTGACGGCTGTTCAGCTGTGTAATGCGTTTGCTACAATTGGAAACGGCGGTATTCGGATGCGCCCGATGCTGGTTAAGGAAATCCGGACGCATGAAGGGGAATGCGTCAAGCAAACGCAGCCGCTTATTTTGGGGCGTCCGCTTTCGTTGGCGGTAAGCCGGAAAATGCTGGAGATGATGCAGGCGGTTACGGATCGTTCGCAGGGGGGGACGGCCGCGTTAGCCGCCTTGCCGAGCTATACGGTGGCGGGGAAAACCGGAACCGGCCAAATTCCTGTCAATGGATCATACAATCATAGCGACTATAATGCATCGTTTGTGGGGATTTATCCTGCAACGAAACCTGAATTGGCTATTTTGGTGACGATTGAGCGCCCAAAGGGGCGGTTTCGCATGGGAGGAAGCGTGGCGGCGCCAACCTTTGCGAATGTGGCTGAGGAAATCGGGCACTATCTTGGGATCCCGGCTGATAAACCTGCAAAGGAGTTTCGATGATATTGATTGCGGCTGTCTCAGGGCTGGATCTGGCTTCGTTGGAAGCGGCCATTCATGCCACGACAGATTATCCATGGCTTCAGGGGTGGTTTACGGCGGTGGCGACGTTTTTCTTTGAGAACGTGGTCTGTTGGACGATTGTTCCGCCCCTGATCGCTGAGGGTATTTTGGGGTGGATGACGGCCTTACAGAGTACGTTCTGGGGAGTCTTTATCGGCGATTTACTGATGTATCTCCCGGTACGGTTTGCAATGCGATTTGTTGCCCGATTGCGGTGGTTTCAGCGGCATCGGGGGCAAATTGAGGCGTTCGGCCATTTTTTTGACCGTCACCTGGGTAAAACCATGTTCATCATTCGGTTTACGCCTGGCATTCGGACGCCGGCGCTTCTGGCCGCCGGGATGCTTCGTGTTCATTTTGGGCAGTATACGTTGTTCTCGGCGTTGTCGTGTTTGTTCCAGAGCTTGATCGTTACATTCTTTATGCCTCGGCTGTATGCCCCCGCCATTGCTTGGCTTAAATCCCTTTGGCGGGGGTATCCGTGGTTGGTTGTTTCGATTGTTGCGGTTTTCTTCCTGGCGTTTGCCGTGGCACAGTATTACATAGCCAAGGCTGTCATGCGAAAAATCGCGGCACGTCAAGAGCAGGCTTCGCCGGCAAACTGAAGTTTTGATTATGCGATGAGGCGATGGGCGAGAGCAAAGCCCAGTGCCGCCGCGAAGAGCCCCAGCCCATTTTGTAACACAATGTTCAGCGCTGCGATCCCGTAGGCGCCTTCTGCTCCGAGACGGATTGTTTCGAGCGAGAAGGTGGAGAAGGTGGTGAATGCCCCAAGAAAGCCTATGAACAGGGCGTCTGCGGCAATGGGGGAAAGGTTTCGTGTAGGGAACCATAAAAATCCGGCCAGGAAACTGCCGGCGGCGTTCACGCCGAGTGTGGCAATCATGGGGCGGTGCCCGGCATTGAGCAGAAGGCATACGGCGCCCCAGCGGCAGAGTGCGCCGGCCGCTCCGCCCACGGCAATGGTTACACCTGTCAGGAAGCCGGAATTCATTCTGCGGCCAATGCCGTTCGAAGTGCGGTCTCTACAACCGCTTGTGTTGGGACGCCTTCATGCAGCCGCTGCTGCCCAAGGAAAAATGCCGGGACATAATAGTAGTCGAGCGAATCGGCGAATGCGGTCTCACGGGTTTCATCCACTTCACGGATGGGAACGGCCTGAAGCTCAGGGTGTTGTTTACAGATGGCTGCAATCAGTTCCCGTGCCCGCCGGCAATGCGGACAGCCTGGCATAACCATCATGGTGAGTGTTTTCATAGCTTGGGAGTTCTTCTTTGAGAAAAAGGTTTGGGGCGGTCAACGCATCAACTCGGTTAAGGACTTGGCGTCATCTTCTGCAATGGCTTTACGGAACATGGCCAGATGGTTGGAAAAGATATCGATTGCGGCCAATAAGGCCTGTTTGTTCTGTTTGAAGATGGGTTGCCACATGGAGATGGGCGAGTGGGCGATGCGCGTCATGGAGGCCAGGCCGCCGCCTGCGAAACGCGCATTCAGCGCCTGGTTCCGTTCGGCCTCTTTGATGGTTCGGGCGAGTGCATAAGCCAGGACATGCGGCATGTGTGAGAGCAGCGCTGCGGTGCGGTCGTGTTCTTCGGCGGATAGGGTGGCCAATACGGCTCCCACGCGTTCCCACATCGCGGAAACACGTGCCAATGCCTGCGGGTCACTGTCTTCCGGGTCGATAATCAAGGTGAAGCGGTTTCGGAACAGATTATCAATGGCTGCATCTGGGCCGCTCTTCTCTGTGCCGGCCATGGGATGGCAGGCCACGAACTGCCGTCGATTGGGGTGTCCAGCAACAGCGTGTGTCAACGCCTGCTTGGCAGACCCCACATCAATGACAATCTGCGTGGGGGTAAGTGCGGAGAGCACGTGGGGTAGCTGCGCTTCAAGCACGTCTACTGGCATGGCCAGAACAATCAAGTCGCTGGCGGCTACAAGTGCGTCCAGTGATGCCACCACGTCATCTACCAGCCCAAGCTCGACTGCCCGCTCAGCGTGTGAGGCCGTTCGGTTCCAGCCCACAATCCGATCGGTTAGGCCAAACGTTCTTAAGTCTTTCGCTAGCGAACCGCCGATTAGGCCAATTCCGGCGATGCCAACGGTTTGAAAAAAGCCATCGTTCATGGAGTTGCCTTTGTTGCTGCCATTCATTACATCCGGGGCATCACGCTGTTGCGTACACATCCTAGGTTGGCTAACCCGTAGATGGCGGCTGTTTCCACGCGGAGAATCAGCGGCCCTAATGTAACCGGCGTTGCTCCGCATTGCAAAATGGTCTGCATTTCTTGCGCCGTGAAGTCCCCTTCCGGACCGCACCACCACCCCCAGTTTTGCCCGGAACGAACCGGGTCGAGCGTGTCCAACACCGGTTTGAGAGGGCGTGCTTCCGGAATTAATGCCGCAACCATCAGTGTGGAGCACTGTTTCATCAGCGGAGGTGTTTCAGAAAACGGCGTTGGCAGGCAGATCGTTGGAAGCTGTGCTGCGCCGCATTGCCGCGCCGCCGCTTCCACAATGCGCTGCCAACGTGAACGTTTGGCTTCTGCCTGCTTCCCGATTAGGCGTACAACGGTGCGTTCACTCATTACCGGAATAATCTCCGATACGCCCAGTTCTGTTGCTTTTTCCAGCAGCCAATCCATCCGATCGCCCTTGGGAATACAGGCAAACAACGTGAGTTTGATTGGTTGCGCTGCACAGAAGAAAACAGGCTGTTTGGCTTCGAGCGTTAAGGTGCACTCATCCCGAGCGATTACATGGAAAAGGCGCGTCCGCCCCGCGCCATCGAAAGCGCCGATTTCCGCTCCTTCGCGGACGCGCAGCACATGGAGCAGATGGTGGGCGGCATCTCCCCGCAAAACTAGCTGGTCGTGCTCAATCTCCGAAGTCGTGATTTGTTGCCGATACATGTGAAAGATTATAACAAATTCGTTTGACAACGCGGATTCGGAATGTGAAAGGAAAAAGGATAACAGGCTGGCGGTAGGTTCAGAGGAAGGAAGGGGGGAAGAGGGGTCGAAGGCATTTCCTGGGAAGGCGCTCGGTTATCTCAAGGGAAGCTTCGGCGTGTGGTCGGGAGAGCCCTATTGGGAAGGGTTGCCGAAAAGTGTGTACGGAAGTGATAACCGGCTAGAAACGATTGATTTATGGTGGAAGAACAGATATACTAAACGCCCGAGGAAAAAATTCTGGAGCGAGGGATGTATGAATAGATTCTTGCGGATTTATCGGATGGCTGGCGCGGTATTGGCAGCAGGTTTTCTGGGTGTGGCTTCCGGGTATGCAGCGGATCGGCAGATGCCACTGGGGTTTCGGGCGCCAGAAGCGCCTGCACCGGAAACATTGCCGGAGACGATGATTCAGGGAACTGCCGCACGAGCTGCGCTTTTTTCCGGGCGTGGCCGGACGCGGCGGGCAGCGGCGGCGTTGCCGGCCGCGTTCGATTTGCGTGAGGAGGGTGCCGTTACTGCCGTGCGAGACCAGAACCCGTGGGGAACGTGCTGGATGTTTGCTTCGATTGCATCGTTTGAATCATGCCTACTGAAAATGTATGGAGAGAAGGCGGACTTTTCGGAATGGAACTGTTTGACGTCACACTTGCTGGGAGATCGGGATATTTTGAACGCTGGCGGTAATCCGAAGATGGCCGATGTGCTGCTGACGGCGATGGTTGGGCCGGCACTGGAAGTACAGGATCCGTATCGAACGGTCAAGCCTTACCCTACGATTGAACATACGCCGTATCCAGCCTCGCGGGCGGTGGCGCAAGTGGTTTACTGGAATCCGCCGTATGATTCGGCAGCGAAGAAGTATGATACGTTGGATGCTGATTATATTCGCCAAATTAAGGAGGCTGTGTACACCTATGGGGCGGTAACCACGGCTTATTGGCACAACTACTCGGGGTGTTATAACGCGGAAACCAAGGCGTATTATGACCCTACGGCCACTTACACAAACCATGCCGTTGCCATCATTGGATGGGATGACAATTTCTCCAAAAGTAACTTTACAACAGAGCCTTCGCGGGATGGCGCCTGGCTGGTCAAGAATAGTTGGGGTGATTATTATATGGACACTTTTTACATTTCTTACGATGATCCCTCAATCAATCCCCAGGGAGGTGTTTCGCAGTTTCGTCCGTTGGATCCTGCGGCGAATCATAACTTCTCCCGCCTGTATACCAACGATTCCGGAAAGCAGGGCGGCTACTTGTATCTTGGTGTAAAGCAGCTTTCGGTGGCCAATGTGTTCACTGCCCAGGCCGAAGAACAACTCAGTTATGTGGCATATCGAAACTGGAACACCACGGGCGTGGAGATGGCTTATACGCTTTCGGTTTATAAAACGCCCAAGGAGGGAAATCCTTCTTCCGGTACGCGTTTGATTCAACAGGCCGGCACCCTTTCAACATGCGGAAGCCATCTGATTCCATTAGATTCTCCTGTTCGTTTGACAACGGGGGAAACATTCTCCATCGTGCTTACGCTGGCTAATGCCTCTGAGCCGGTTTATTTTCCAACAGATTCCTCGGTCAAGACGTCCGGATGCAGTTATTATACCACGGCCACCCAGCCAGGCGACTATACTGCATGGACGGATTTGAATCGTTCGGGAACCTCTGGATCTGGAACACTTCAGCTTCGCGGTGTGGCAACGCCTGCGGTTGCACCACCTGTGCCCTATGGGCTGATGGATTGGCTGGCGGCCGCCGGGTATTTGTCTGCCAGCGGATCAGAGGTGATTGAGGATGGGGCTTCGAGTTCCCGGATTTTGGATTATGAGGCCGCTGTTGATGCAATGCAGAAGACCGCTGAAGCAAATAGCCGCGCTCCATTGGATATTTATTTGGCCGGGTGTCTGCCGGAAGATTCTCAGGGGTTCATTACCCGACTGACATTCGATGCTTCCGGTGCACCTGTTTTGACGCCGGAACCGCGTTTCCCCGGGCGCCAATATACGCTCTACAGCAAGACTGCGCTCTCCGATGCGTGGGTAAGCGGCACGGCAGATCTTAAGGGGAAACGGTTCTTCAAACATGCCGTGTCGTGGCCGAGCAGAACTGCCGGATATGCTGCCGACGAATAAAGGCGGGCACGTATTCACGTACCCGCCTGGGAGAGATGCAGATAACGCGGGGCTTGGGCGGTGTTGTGCCTTACCAAGCGAGGCTTGGCGTTATTCCGTCCGTACGCGTAGAAAGTAGCTCTGTCTGGCGTTGGCGGGCGGCGTGATGATAAATCTTGCCCGCCCGTTTTGAGGCGGATTAACCGTGGACTGCAGCGAGTCTGCGGAGAAGGGGCCGGCGGGGACAGGCGCTCCCTCCACATGCAGTAATTTGGCGAGATTGGCGCACAAAATGGCTGTATCAATGGATGGGCTTCCGCCAATAACAACATCGGCTACAGCAAGTTCAAGCAAGAAGGCCTCATCGGGAGTTGGTGCCAACATTGTAAGGCGAAGATCGCCCGGCTGCAGCGGCGCAGTCAAGAGTGTTGGGGAGCCCAAAGCAAAGGAAAGCCAGGCCTGGGGAGAAGCTTTTACGGCGGCCGTTCCGGCCGCGGCACCCGCTGCCGTTTTGACGGTTAAAGCCCAGGCGCGGTAAGCGGCATAAGTGGCCGCGTCTGAAATAGATGTCAAAAGCCGGGCGTCGGCAGAGCCTGCTAATGCCGCAGCAACCTGTTCAGGCGTGGCATCCGAATCAAGCGCAGGGATTGCATCCTGCTGTTTTTCCGCTGTGTAGGTACAATAAACGTCTGCACCATGAGTACCTACAACAGGATCGGCGGAAGAGGTGAGCAGCCAGTATCCATTCACCCGTTCAGGCGCTTGCCAGCGGACAGAGGCGCCAATGGGCATGGGAAGCTCTGAGACAACGGTGCCCGGCAAGAGCATTCCGTCTTCCGTTTGATAATGGATGCGCAGTGAGGCATAGGACTGCGTTTCGGAAAGGTCATCGGCTAATAAGAGGCCGGAGTCTTCGTCTACCACCTGAAAAGCGTAGGAAACGGTTTCCTCAAGCCCGGAGGGCATGGTAAAGAGAAGCTCGCATGCGGTTAGGCCGGAATTAAAGTTCTCCGGCCCGGCATAACTGCCGCGGCGGCTGATATCAAACTTTGAGCGGTCTGCCCATGGGGGAATGTCAAACGTTTTTTCTGCAGAGGCCACGGTCTCGCCGGTTTCAGTTTTCAGTTGGAAACGGAGCTTGATGCGGCGCGGCGTTGTTTCGGAAAGATTTTGTACGAATGTACGCAGACGGAGTGTCTCTCCTGCCATCGATTGTGGTTGAAAGCGGGATCTGCTTGAACCGCTGAGCAGCCGGTTTGCATAATCGGTAATGAACGCCCAGTAGGCTTGACGTGTTACGTTGGCAAAGTCGGAGGGCGTTTCATATGCTCCTGTTTTGAGCGTTAGCTCAGGCAGCGCGACATAAAGCGCTTCTTGTCCATCGGCAAGCATGGATGACATGCGTTTGACGCCTTGAAGCTGGCAGACCTGACAAAAGTTGGTTCGGTAACTCATCATGCAGGTGCTGGCGGAATTGAAGGAGGGTTTACCTTCTTCGTATGGCTGGGTGTAGGTATAGCGGAAACCTAGCAGTTGCCGCCACTTCACGGTCTCCGGTGTGCTTACGGAGGTGATGTTCAGCGAGGCGTTCTCGTCTGCCTGCGTTAATTTCCCGGTATTGTATTCATCGCCCAGATGAAACAGAACATGGCCAAGCTCGTGGGTCAGAATGCTGACGCTTTCGGCGTTTCGGGCGCTGCTCGTGGCGAATTGCATTCCCCCGTTGAAATAGTTGAACCCGCTGCCCATATAGAGGTCGCTGTTGGTCAGAACGATAAATGCGCTAATGTAGTCGTAAACGTAATAGTAAGGCTCGAATTCGATTCGGTTCCCAGCATCGTCGAAGATGATGTCTGGATCTTTGAAGGCTTCCTGCCGCTGTGCATCATGATAATCACGGATGAAAGCCGGGCCGATGCATCGCTCAAGGATGTGATTTTTCAGTGGGTTGCTGGCGAGGCAGAGAGAACGTTCTCCTTGTTTGTAACTGCTGAAGAACGTATCTCCGGCCACAGCTCCCGAACTCCACTGCTTTTTCGATTCTGTGCAGACGGCGTAAACGTTGAAACGGTCGGCATATCGTCTAAAGGGTTCATACCCAAGCACACCTTCCCAGAGGCGTTTGGCGTCTGAGATGAAGCGCTCCTGTTGTTCGGCAGTGTATCCATCGCCGCAAATGACAATTACCATATTTTCGCGGTCATCCCGTGTTTTTTGAATAACGTGTACGGGGATGTCATGCGTTTCACGCTCGCCGGAGTCGGTATAATACTTGCCCAATAATACCGAGATGGTGTTTCTGGGGGTGGTCATTGCCGGTTCTCCGCCTCGAGCTGCTGCCCCGAGCCACATCGTCAGAAACAGGCTTGCCAAGTACAGCGCGCAGTGCGCCCCAATGCGGTGTTGTCCAGTTCTCATGTTGTCTCCTTGCTGTTTGGGCTTAGTTGGCGGGTGAGGCCGTCTGAGTGGAGTTCATTTCAACCGTAACCTTAAAGAATCGGTGCCGTGTAACATCCGCTGGTTCCCACACATCGGTAAGTGCGGTTTTCCCGTAAAGCGTGTAAATCCGAGGGAATGCGCGTTCAGCGGAAAGATCCGGAGACCACGACAAAATCGGGCGGTTCTCCGCGTCCAGTTTCAGGAAAAGACAAAAGTTTTCCGCCGAATCTTCCAGATTCTCCAACCCAATCACGTAAGCTTCCCACAACAGGTGCCCGTTAGCTGTCCGCGTATTGGCAAATGCCGTATAAAGCGCTGTGCGGTCGGTGAGCGTTCCCTGTGTGAGCCCGGCGTGTTTCTCAAGCCACGGCAGCTGCCGCTCCAACCAAGCTAGTTCAATTTCCAGCTCCGGCAGATCCTCCCCCGCAGGATGCGGAATGGCGATCGCATCACGGGCGGCCAGCACCAGCTCCAGCGAGGAACCATCGGCAGACGTGCGGACGGTTAGCGTGCACGTAGATTCCTGCGCCGTTCCCGCTTTCAGCTGGAAACAGGCCATTCCCTCCACGTGCCGGGCATTTCCTGCAGGCACGGCGAGCAGCGTATCTCCGGCTTTTGCTGTTGCCGGCGGGGTAATCCAGATGGTTCCCGGAGCATAATCATCCACCGCAAAGGTTTGCCAGCGCAGCGGCAGATCTGTAACTGAAGAGAGATCGACATGCGCTTCCGGCGCAATCGCCAAGCCGTTCGGCGTGAAGACCGTGTCGCTATAGGTCTGGCCGCCGCTCTCGGCGGAAAACCCCACCGATACCTGGAAAAATGAGGCGTTGTCTGCCAAATCTGCATTGACAATGGAGGGGGAGAGCCGGGTCTCGTAGGTGAAAGAGCCTACGGTCTGCCAGGCGTCTGTCCAGGCTTTTTTGGCTTTGATCGTGTAGACTCGGTCTGGCCGTGCAGCGAACATCACCTTGTAGTAGAGATTCTTGACATCATTTTGCACCTTCGCATCGAAATGCTGCATGGTGTAAGCAAAAGCGTCCGCGGCATCGTTTGGCTCGGTGCCCAGGAGAAACTCTTCCCAGTTGGCAAATCCGTCCCCATCGCTGTCTGCCAAAGCCAAGGCCTCATTCCCCTGCTGCGCGGGGAAATAAGCTTTCAGCCACCCGATGGAAACATTCGCATAAGCGCCTTGCCGAACCGGTTCTCCAGGAGCCAGGCATCGGATGCTTAACGGTTGCGCTGCTTCCGTCCATCCCGTGCTTGCCCCACCTGATTTTCGGGCGAATACCCGCAGTGCCAGAGTCTCTTCCTGGGGTTTGGCCACAACGGGGACGGCTAACCGCAAATCGGTGTCATAGCCCGTGGCTAAGCTTGAGAGTTGGAGAAAATAGTCTGCCAGCTTTACATCATCCGTTTCAGTTGCCAAGCCTTTCTGCGCACAAGCTACCCGCGGCACGCGTATCCGAATTACCGATCCCGGAGCCACGGTTGCGGATGACAGCAGTTCAGGGTCGATCGGGCGTACCCGCATGGGGGCATAAACCTGAATCTCTTTCTCTGTTGAAAAGGCTCCATAGGTTGCTTTCAGGGTTATCCGATGGTCGCACAGGTAATACTGCTTTGCGTAAGGATACTTCGTCCCCACATAGCGTAAAATGCCGTCTTCCAGCCGGGGTTGGAATTCCATATAGCTGCCCGTAAAGCCTTCCGGGCTCTGTTCAGATCCTTTCACCAGACTCACCGTCAGCGACTGCGGTGTAACCTCACAGGAAGAGCCATCTTTCAGCCGGGCAACACACCGAATGGCCGGCGCCGGTGTCTGCTCCAGATCGATCGCCTCCGAAGGCAATTCAAGCCCCACGATTTCCGAGCTGTCAATCACCTGGATGGTTCGCTCCGCTGTGGCGCCGGGGAAATCTGTGAACGTTGTTGCCCGAATGGTAATCGGAGCCACCCCTGTTGGCGTTAGGCTTCCATCTGCTGTCATCGTTCCCTCGCCGGAGACCACTTCCCAGGCTACACGGTGATCCACCGTCATGGAAACGCCATCAGGGAACGAAGCCTTGAGGGTGTATCGGGTCGGTTCATTGGCCACCGCAGCCGCGGCGCCTTCCACAGTGAGGGATGGGTGCTCCCAATCACCCATGTCTACGGAGCTCCAGGCCGCCCGCGCCGCCGCGATTACCGCGTCAATCTGCTGTGTGGAATAACCCCGGTGCGTCAAAAAGGCACCATTGTCTGCATTTACCCAGGCATTAGCCCAAGTCTTCGCCTCGCCAATTCCTGCCCAGGGATTGATTTTTCGCGGATCAAATGTGCCGTATTGCGGCAACCCGCCGTGAAAATAGGGATAAACCGAGGACGATTCCCGGCTGGCGTAGTAGACAATAAAATCCTTCCCGAAGTTCGGCACGTTGCACAAATAGTCCTTCACCATAGAGCAGTAGCTACACCATGCCGCTCCGCTCAGCACAAACAAAATTTTCCCCTCTGCCATCGCTCGCGCCCGCGCCATCCAGTAATTGCGGGTGATGATATAGGGGTAGTTATGCGCCTCCAAATCCGCATCCGACACCACCGGATCCGCCGCCGGCTCTGCTACCCCCCTCGCCGGAGCGGGGGACATCACGCCCCCATACAGAAAGAAGCCGCTTACTAGCCCCATCAGCAGCCTGTTCCACAGATACCGCCAATCTCTTTTTTCAATCTTCATAGCGATTATTTCCATAAATAGGTTAAGTAAAATCCCGTCCCACCGGGCAAAACGCCACACGTACGTAGTCTGCAAAACTAAGCACGTAGTCTACCAAAAACCGGACGAACATGTCATAATTTGAATATCTTCCAGTTGTAACATGTTGTCGTTATAACGATTCAATGTGTTACCCCCCCCCTGAATAAAGTTAGCTTATTCTCTCTGAAGAGGTTAAAAAAACGGCCTCTCGGGCAGGCCATTTCGACGGGAGTTTTACTTCTGAAATAACACGGTTTCACGGTTACTTTCAATCCGCCCCAGCTTTAACACGAACTCGGGGTGGATTGGAGGTGAACGTGGGGCGGGTTCATGCGCAGCCTGCCTCGGGCTGAGTCTTTGTGTACGTCATGCTCATGTATTTCATTGAGGGATAGAAAACGGCAGTTTATCAGGATGGAAACAGGAGAAGGTGGCCCTTTTCCCATCGCGGGATAGCTGTTCAGGCACATACGCGGAGTGCTCGGCAGAGCCCTTCAGGAAATAGAACCGCCTGCTGGCGCCGTCTCATCAACAAAGACCGCTTTTGCGTCTGGAAGCTGCTTGTGCTATAATGCCGCTCATCTCTTTGAAAAGCCGGAATGGTGGAATGGCAGACACAGCGGACTTAAAATCCGCAGCCGAAAGGCGTAGGGGTTCGACTCCCCTTTCCGGCACCATGATTGAAAAATCAATGGATTACAATGAAAAAGGCGGCTCAAACGGCCGCCTTTTTTGTTCGCCAATTTTTACCATTTTTGGCCAATTTTAAGTCGTTTTTACCATTTTTGGTCAAACTTTGGTCAAACTTTAACGCGAATCACTCCGTGAGCATGAGGGCGCGGCAGGCGGCCTCGGCTAACTCCGCGAAGAGAGAAGCGGTATGAGGGGGTGTGTCTTTACCATGCGGAGTCTCTGCCTTGATGATACAGAGCGTAATGGCTGAAAACAAGGTGGGCGGTGCGCAGGGGTTTATAAGAGAGAGGTGCCCCTGCTTCGGTACAAGGGGGTGGTGTCTTCCATGACCTGACAGCGTGGGGTTAGCTTGACCTCTGGGGGCAGAACATGGGATAATGAAGAGTGATTGCGGATTGTCCATCCTCAGGAAACGAGTATCGAAACGAGTATCGAAAGGAAGCGTGTTTTATGGCCAAGCCCGAAAAGAAAGTCGTCCGCTTTGTAGACACCTCATTGCGTGACGCCCATCAGTCGCTATGGGCGACGCGGATGCGCACAAAGGATATTCTGGGGATTTTGGAAGCGGTGGACGACGCCGGGTTTTACGCGATTGAGTGCTGGGGCGGCGCTACGTTTGACGTGTGCATGCGCTTTTTGCGCGAAGATCCGTGGGAACGGCTTCGCCAGATTAAAGCCGTGTGCAAAAAAACTCCGCTGCAGATGCTGCTCCGCGGGCAGAATTGTCTGGGTTATAAGCATTATCCCGATGATGTGTTGGAACGGTGCGTGGCTAAAATGTGCGAGAACGGCATGGATATCTTCCGCTGTTTCGATGCGTTGAATGACGTCCGCAATCTGGAAGCGGCCATTAAGGCGGTTAAGAAGTATGGCGGCCACGCGCAAGGTACCATTTGCTATACCTTCTCGCCGGTGCATACGGTGGAGAATTACGTCAAGTTTGCGAAAGCACAGGTCGATCTGGGCATTGACAGCTTGGCGATTAAGGATATGGCCGGGATCCTGGATCCGGCCTCGGCGCGGGCGCTGATTGCCGGGTTGAAGAAAGCGCTGCCGGATCTGCCCATCGAGGTTCATTCGCACATGACCAGCGGGATGGCGCCGGCCATGTATATGGCGGCGGTAGAGGCGGGCGCCGGCGCGATCGATTGCGCGGTGGCTACGTTGTCGGGTTTTTCGTCCCAGCCGGCGCACGGCACCATGCGTGCAATTTTCGAAGGCCTTGGCTATGAAACCGGCCTGAAGCCGGAGCGGTTGACGGAAATTGATGATTATTTCAAAAAGCTGAAACCCGAACGGGCGCTTCAGGCCAATGCCGGAGCAGAAGCAGTGGATGTTCAGGTGCTTCTTCACCATATCCCCGGCGGCATGATTTCCAACACACGCAGTCAGCTGGCTCAGCAGGATGCGTTGGAGCGTCTGCCGGAAGTGCTTGAAGAGCTCCCGCGTGTGCGCAAAGATATGGGTTATCCCCCCTTGGTCACGCCGACATCGCAGATTATGGGCGTGCAGGCCGTATTGAATGTTTTGAACGGGGAACGTTACGCAACGGTCACCAACGAAACCAAGCAGTATGTAGCCGGTTATTACGGCCGTTCGCCCGCACCGGTGGATCCCAAGCTGGCAAAGAAAATCCTCAACGGCGAAAAGAAGATCACCTGCCGCCCGGCCGATTTGCTTAAACCCGGCCTGGCGCAAGCCGCTAAAGAGCTGGATCCCAAGCTGATCAAAAGTGAGGAAGACATCTTGTCCTACTGCATGTTTCCGGCGGTGGCGCTTGACTATTTCAAGTGGCGCGCGAAGCCGGAAGGCGAGCGTGACCCTATCCCCGCAGATGGCGAGCTGACGGTGGCCAAGGCTGCGGAGAAGGCCAAGCAGGCGGCTGAAGCGCCTAAAGCGGCGCCATTGCCCCCGGAGGATGCCAAGTTCGCTGTGATAGGTAAGCAGTTTGTTGCACTCTTTGGCTCCCTGGGCGGGAATATGAAGGTGGATGCTTCGGCGTTGGCCGCTGCCGCGCCTGCCGCCGACGAAGCCGCTCCGGCTCCGGCTGCCGAAGCTCCTGCTGCGCCCAAAAAGACGCTGAACGCCACACTGACAGGAACGTTCTATCGTGCGGATGCCCCGGGTAAGGCCAATTTGGCGGAGGAAGGCGCCGCTGTGAAGGCTGGACAGCCTGTTTGCGTGTTGGAGGCGATGAAACTCTTTAATCCGGTGAAGGCTGCGGAAGACTGCACGATTGTGCGCTTCCTGGTGAAGCCCGGCGATACGGTGCAGAAGGGCAGCCCTCTCGCAGAAATCTCGTAAGAGCCTGAAAGACCGCGGGTTCCGTTGCTTTGCCGTGCGGATCCCGCGGTGGCGCCCTACCTGGAGCGGGAGATGAGGACGCCGGTGCTTCACGTGTGCCACAGGAAAGCGAATGAGTAGAAAAAAGCAAAAACAGTTGGCTGAACGCGTTCAAAACGGACGGGAGTGGTTTGACCGGGAGTATTCCGGGCGTGAGGTGTATAGCCGGCTGTGGGGATTTGCACGGCGTTATCG
Organism: uncultured Lentisphaeraceae bacterium; assembly: GCA_937892925.1. Taxonomy (GTDB): domain Bacteria; phylum Verrucomicrobiota; class Kiritimatiellia; order RFP12; family DVOR01; genus Spyradenecus. The sequence continues at coordinate 13,125 of CALBHX010000110.1, read as the reverse complement.
GCGGCTGATTTTCTGCGGCGCACTGTTGGGCATGATCACCGGCGGGGCGTGGGTGCCGATTTTTGCAGTCATTAAACCGCTGATTGAGGAGGTGCAGCCTGCTCGGCCATCGGTTACGCTGGCCGAGCAGATTGAGGATCAGGCTGAGCAGATCGCGCAGGCGGCGGCAGATGTTAGGCACTCGGCAGAAGGGCTTGCGCACGAACCGGAGCAGCTTCCGGTGCGTGTGCGGGAGATGGTGGGGCAGACGGAACAAATTGGTGCGTGTGCGCGGGAGGTTAAGCAGACCGCAGAGGCACTTTATCCGGAGCGTAAGAAGAACAAGCCGGAACAGGAGCGTGCGGCCTCGGCCACGCGGTATGCAAAGTATGTGGATAAGGCCACCTATTGGTTGGACAAGGTGGGGATTCACGGAACAGTGGCCACCCTGATGGCGTTGGGGCTGATTGTGGCGTTGGCCGTGCTGCTGAAGATGATTACGCAATTTTTGAACCAGTATCTACTGACGAAAGCTGGGATGCTGGTGGTGATGGATGTGCGCAACGCGATGTTCATCCATTTGCAGCAGCAATCACTGGCATTTCACGGGCGGAGCGATGTTGGGCGGTTGATGAGCCGAGCCTCAACGGATCCGGAAACGATTCGTACGCTGATCAGTCAAACCATGAGCGATTTATGCCGAGCCCCCTTTGAGGTGCTTGGAGCGATTGGGTTTGTGTGTGTGTTTGCCGTGCAGAACAACATGTTGTCATTGTTGTTGATTGCGGTGATGGGTTATCCGCTGTGTATGTTTCCGGTGGTGTGGCTGGGGCGGCAGATCCGAAAATGGTCGCAGCGGCTTCTTGAGCAGAGTGCAGGCATCGGCTCTAACTTTCATGAAAATTTGACGTGTATTCGCGTGGTGAAGGCTTATCATACAGAAGCTGCGGAGATTGACAAATATTGTGCGGCAAACGCCAAGGCACTGAAAATTTGCCTGCGGGCGGTTCGGCTGGGCATTATGGTCGGCCCATTGACAGAGACGGTGGCGATTGTGCTGGCGGCGGTATTTGTGATTTACTGCTTCGCCACAGGGCATGGAATTTCGGAAATCTTCCCGTTGGTGCCGCCGTTTCTGATTTTATATAAGCCCATGAAGCAGATCGGGCGCCTGCAGGCGGCGCTGGAGGGGGGGCGCGCAGCACTGCAGCGGATCTTTTCGTTGCTGGATGTTCACGAAGAACTTGTGGAGCGGCCAGATGCCGTGGCGATTACGGAATTTAAGCGGGATATTGTGTTTGATCATGTCTCGTTTTCCTATGTTGGGAGTGCCGGAGCGGTTATTCGGGATGCTAACTTTACAATTCGCCGCGGTCAGATGTTTGCGGTAGTGGGCGCCACGGGCAGCGGGAAAAGCACGCTAGGCAATCTGCTGGCACGGTTTTATGACGTAACAGAAGGTCAGGTGCGGATTGACGGGCGTGATATTCGGGATTACCGCATCGCGGATATCCGAAACTTGATTGGTGCAGTAACTCAGGAATCGATCCTGTTCAACGCGACGATTGCAGAGAACATTGCTTACGGTTCGCCGAATGCTACGCAGGAGCAGATTGAAGAGGCCGCCAAGCTAGCCAATGCACATGCCTTTATTATGGCGCATCCGGAAGGGTACAGCCGGGTGGTTGGCGAAAAGGGGTTTGTTTTGAGCGGGGGTGAACGCCAGCGTGTGGCGATTGCCCGGGCAATTCTTAAGAATCCGCCGATTCTGATTTTGGATGAAGCAACCAGTGCATTGGATACGGTGACGGAGCAGCAGGTGCAGGCGGCGATTGACAATTTGATGACGAATCGCACGACGTTTGCTGTGGCTCACAGATTGTCTACGATTCAGAAGGCGGATTGTATTCTGGTAATGGATCATGGCGTGATTGTGGAGCGTGGCACGCATGAGGAGCTGTACGCCAAGGGCGGGATCTATCGGCGTTTGTGCGATATCCAGAATCGGCAGTCTACGGAGATGCAGGCATGAATGTTTTCGCGTTTTGGTCAATATCGTTACGGCTGACAGCTGCGGTTGTGTTGGCAGGAATGATCGTGCGGCGGGGTTGGGCTGCGGGTGCGGATAATTCGGCGCAGGCGTGGGCGTGTCGCCCGGCGCCGGTGCAGCTGCCGCAGGGGTTTGATCCGGAGCGGATTTATCTGGCGTCGCGCCCTTCTCTGCTGCCGGATGGCAAGCAGTTCCTGTTTGAGTGGTGTGATGCTATTTGGATTGCCCCGATTGAGGGAGGCGTGGCGAAGGTGTTGCAGCATTCGGCAGGTAAGGATGCGTGGCCGGTGGTTTCACGTGATGGTAAGCGCTTTGCGTTCCAATCCAGCCGTGCGGGAGGGTGGCATTTATTTGTTGCCACGTTGGAAGAGGGCGCAGAGGCGCGCCAAGTGGCGTTTAATTCTGAGGCGGAGCGCCCATATCTCTGGTCGTTGGATGATCGGGAGCTCTTGTGTTTTGTTTATCGGGATGATGTAGGCTCTGCATTTGATCAGGGGCGGTTGGCCTGGATTCCGGTGGATCGCCGGGCTGCGGAGCGGCGGCTATTTGATGCGCCGGGATCTGAACCTGCGCTTTCTCCAGATGGCCGCTATGTGCTGTTCACACAGGAGGGGGAAGACCTTTACCGAAAAGGTTTCGAAGGCGAGAATGCCTCGCGTATCTGGTGTTACGACACGCAAACGCAGGCGTTTTCCCTGGTGGTGAAGCACCCCTCGGAAAGCCGGACGCCGCTTTGGGCGCCGGACGGGAAAGGCTTCTATTATGTTTCTGGGCAGGGCGGGACACAGAATGTCTGGTGGCATGCGTTCCCCGGAACGGAGGAACGGCAGTTGACTGCTTTTAGGGGGGATAGCGTCATTCACCCGACGTTGTCGGCTGACGGGCAAACGATGGTGTTTCGGCAGGGATTTGATTTTTGGGTGTTTAACCCTACGACCCCGGATGTGCCGCCGCAGAAGATTTTACTGAAGCCGGAAGACACCGGGCTGGCGCGGACGACCACGCGGCGCAGGCACTATGAGTCGCTGTGGAATAATGATGAACCGGGAGCTCTGACGGCCACGAGTGAGGGGATGGAGTTTGGGTTTACCGCGGGCGGAGATTTGTATGTGATGGACACGGTGCTTCGTGATCCGCGGTTGGTTTATGGCGATTCGCGGACGCAGGAGCGTGATTGTGTTTTTTCAAAGGATGGCAAACGGCTTTATTTCTTTTCTGATCGAGGAGACAGCGTGGCTCTGCTGATGGCAGAAAAGGCGCGTCCGGATTTGTTTTGGTGGGAGAATGAGGCATTTAAGGTGAAGCCGGTGATAGAAGATTCTCTGCGGCGGAGTTTGCTGTCGGTTTCTCCGGACGGTTCGCGTTTGGCGTGGGTGGAAACGGAAAGCGTGCTGACGGTAGCGGATGCAGATGGACGAATCCTTCGCCGATTTCCGAAAGTGAAGGGGGTTGGTGGCTATGACTGGTCGCCGGATGGCCGCTGGCTGGTGGCCTCTCTGAGCGATGATTACAGTAATAGTGATATTTGGCTGCTCTCGATCGATGATCCGAAGTTTAAACCCTATAATCTTTCTCGGAGTTTTACGTGGGATGGAAATCCGGTCTGGTCGCCGGATGGGCAGCTGATTGCGTGGAATGGCCAACGCGTGGGGTCTGGGTCGAACCTTTTTTATGTGTGGCTGCGCCGGGGAGATGAAGAGGCATTGCGGGCGCAGGAGTACTTGAAAGCGATTGAACGCATGGGCTTAAAAGCCAAAGATCGCCGGGAGGTGGCCGATATTCTCGGCGCGACGGTGGTGGATGCTCCGGATCCAAACCGGCCGGATGCTGATGCTGCGACTGCGGAGGGAGTCGGAGGCTCGGAGCCGTTGCAGATTGATTTTGAAGATTTGGCGGAGCGTGTTCGAGCTATACCGGTGGCGAACTTGGGTGCACCCGTTTTTGCTCCGGATTCCCGACGGATTCTTTTCCCCGCGACGATCGGTGGGCGGGCCGGAACGTATGAGATGACGTTGCCGGACAAGCTGACGCCGACCTTCTTCAAACCGCGGTGGGGATATCCGGTGGGGTGGTTCGGCAAAGAGAAGGATCCGCGCAAGGCTAACCGCCTGGTGCTGATGACGTCTGACCGTAAGATTGGAACGTTCGATGAGACGTATGAATTCCGTGTGTATCAGGAGCTGAATATTCCGGACTATCAGGAGCTTGGGTTTTTGACGGTGTGGGGCGTTTTGCGTGATATGTACTACGATCCGGCGTTTCACGGGGCGGATTGGGCTTCTGTGCGGCTAAAGTATCAGGCGGCGGCGCGTTTTGCCCCGAGCCGATCCGTCTTCAGCCGGATTATTCATAGTTTGAATGGAGAGCTGAACTCTTCACATTTGGGTTTCTATAGCGATGCGGCTTCTAAAAAGGAGTGGGAGCAGACGTATTCGCTGCAGTCGTGGGAGCCTGTTACATCGCATTTGGGCTTGCTGTTTGATCAAAACTATACCGGTGATGTGGGGTGGATGATCAAGCGGGTTATTCCTGGCGGGCCTGCGGATTCTCGGCAAATCGGATTGAAGCCGGGGGATTTGGTTGTTGCGATTGATGGCAAGCCGATACGTAATGGAATGGATCCGACGCTGTTGTTGAATGGCCCGAAACCTGGGAAGTTCGTTGTTGAGGTTCGTTCCGGCGAGATTGCGCGAAAAGTTTACATTGAGGCGATCACATACGAAGCTGCGCGGGAGTTGGTGCGCAAGGCAATGTATCAAGATCGGCGTGATTATGTTCATCAACGAAGCGGCGGAACGTTCGGATATATCAATATCGCCAAAATGAATAATGATGAGTACAATCGATTTGAACGGGAAATCTTTGCCGAAGGGTTCGATAAGGCCGGGATGGTGATCGATGTGCGGGATAATACCGGCGGATTTACGGCAGATAAGGTGCTCAATATTTTGGGGGTTCAGCGGCATTCCTGGTCGGTTCCGCGCCATGGTGCGCCGGCGTATCTTGCCGGGTATTGGGGGCGCCCGGTATTTGATAAGCCTATTGTGGTGCTTTGCAATCAGAATACGGTTTCGAACGGAGAGATCTTTTCTCATGCAATCAAGCAGTTGGGGCGTGGGAAGTTGGTGGGTGTTCAGACCAACGGCGGGGTGATTGCAACTAGCGAGTGCCGGGTGTTGGATTTGGGGTCATTTCGTCGGGCGCATTATGGGTGGTATACACTTGACGGAACGGATATGGAGCTGCATGGAGCTATTCCGGATGTCGTGGTTGAGAATACGCCGGCGGATGTTGCCGCGGGGCGGGATCCGCAGTTGGATAAGGCCATTCACGTGCTTCAGGCGGAAGTTGAAACCTTCCAGCGGGAGAACAAGCCCTTTGTTCCCAATACATTCAAGTGGAAGCATCAACTCTGAACAGAACGTTTTTGGAAAGCGAGATGGTGGTATGACGTTGTCGCTCCTTCATGCGAAGTTGCATCATTTGCGTGTTACGCAGGCAGATATGGAATACCTTGGGTCTTTGACGATTGATGAAGAGCTCATGGAAGCGGTTGGGCTTGTCTCCTATGAAAAGATTCTGGTGGCCAATTTGGATAATGGGAAACGCTTGGAAACGTATGCCATTCCCGGGCCGCGAGGGTCAAGAATTGCGTGTTTGAATGGGGCTGCGGCCTACATGGGAAAGGTTGGCGACCGTTTGATTGTTATGGCGTTTGCACAAGTGGAGGCCGAGGAGGCCGCCGCTGTTCAGCCGCGTGTGGTTCGGCTGGATGCCGACAATCGAATTGTCGCTCAAGCATATTGAGAAGGTGAACCCATTGATGCCATGCGGTGTTATGGTGGTATAATGAGTTGTAACGGAACGTATTGGTGCGGCAGTGAAAGCTGAATGAATGGATAAAGGAGAGAGTCATGTTTCCGATTGTGTCTAAAGAACAGTTGTCCGCGGATGTCTATTCCATGTGGGTACATGCCCCGTTGATTGCAGAGGAACGCAAGGCCGGCCAGTTCATTATCTTGCAGATTGATGCGCAGTTTGGCGAGCGGATTCCTTTGACGATTGCTGATGCCGACCCGGTTAAGGGGGATGTGCGGATAATCTTTCAGACGGTGGGTTATTCCACTAAGAAACTCGCAATGATGAATGCCGGGGACGCTTTGCCGGTTTTCCTTGGCCCGCTTGGGCGGCCCACGCAGATTGAACGCAAGGGCACAGTGGTGTGTGTGGGCGGCGGGATTGGTGTGGCGCCGCTCCACCCGATTGCGCAGGCCATGAAAGCGGCGGGTAATAAGCTGATTGTCATTATGGGAGCGCGTACAAAAGATCTGCTGATCATGGAAGAGGATATGCGGAAGATCGCGGATGAGCTGATCATTTGCACCGATGATGGCAGCTACGGGCGGAAGGGGCTTGTTACAGAGCCCCTGAAAGAGGTTTGTGCAAGAGAACCTGTGGCGGAGTGTGTAACAATTGGCCCGCCGATCATGATGAAGTTCTGTGCGCTTACAACCAAGCCTTTCAATGTGCCTACTGTGGCCTCTCTGAATGCGATTATGATCGATGGCACGGGAATGTGCGGCGGGTGCCGAGTGCTCGTGGGTGGGAAGATTCGGTTTGTTTGCGTGGATGGGCCGGAGTTTGATGCGCATCAGGTAGACTTTGATAATTTGATGCAGCGAAACCGGGCTTTCGTCCCCCGGGAGCGTGAAGAGAATTGCCGTTTGCTGAAGATGGCTGAAACCTGTGGGAAGTAAAAAGAGGAGAACAGACGATGTCATTTATTTCTAAGGAAGCCCTCGATGCACAGGCCGCCGAGATCTGGGCAGGCATCAAGGATCGTGCTTTGACGCCGAAGGATCGGATGGGTATTAATCAGCAGCCGATGCCCGTTCAGGAGCCCGCCATTCGAAAGCGCAATATGCAGGAAGTGGCCACGGGTTATACCGAGACGCAGGCGCGTGTGGAAGCTAGCCGCTGCCTGCAGTGCAAGAATGCGCCCTGCATGAAAGACTGCCCGGTTTCAATTAATATTCCTGCGTTCATCCACGAAGTGGCGCAGGGGAATTATGCCGGAGCGCTGGGAATTATCCGCCAGACGAGTATCCTCCCGGCTATTTGCGGGCGTGTGTGCCCGCAGGAAAGCCAGTGTCAGAAACATTGCACCATGGGCGCTATCCGTAAAGACATCAATCAGAGTGTTGCTATCGGGCGTTTGGAGCGGTTTGTGGCGGATTGGCAGCGCGCCCATGAAGCGGAGGCGCCGATTGATAATGCGGTTAAGCCTGATACAGGGAAACGGGTGGCCGTGATTGGATCCGGCCCTTCAGGCATTACGGTGGCGGCTGATGTGCGCCGGGAGGGGCACGCCGTAACGCTGTATGAAGCTTTTCAGAAACCCGGCGGGGTGTTGGTTTATGGCATTCCGGAGTTCCGTCTGCCCAAGGCCATTGTAGAAAAAGAAATTGAGGGGCTTCGCAAAATGGGCGTGGATGTGGAGCCGAACTTCGTAGTCGGCCGGACGCGGAAATTGCGGGATCTGATGACCAAAGATGGGTTTGATGCCGTTTATATCGGTACGGGCGCCGGGTTGCCCCGGTTTATGGGAATTCCAGGAGAGGAGCTCGTGGGTGTTTTCTCTGCGAATGAATATCTGACGCGTGCTAACCTGATGAAGGCCTATGATAAGGCCGAAGCCGCAACGCCTTACTACCCGGCCAAACGTGTGGCCGTCCTGGGTGGTGGAAACGTGGCCATGGATGCTGCCAGAATGGCTTTCCGTTTAGGTGCCGAAGAAGTTTTCCTAATCTATCGCCGCAGCCGGGCAGAAATGCCGGCTCGTGCTGAAGAAGTGGAACATGCCGCCGAGGAAGGCGTCAACTTCCAGTTCCTCTGCAACATTGAGCGTATTGTTGGGGATGAAAATGGGGTGGTGCAGGCCATTGAATGCCTGCGCTATGAGCTGGGGGAACCCGATGCCTCCGGACGCCGCAGCCCTGTGCCGATTGCCGGCAGTGACTTTACTTTGCCGATGGATGCGGTCATTATTGCTATTGGGAACGCTTCCAATCCCCTTATTCCGCAGACTACGGATGGGCTGGAGATTGACCGTAAGGGACATATTGTGGTGGATGCTACGCAAGCCACCTCGATTCCCGGGGTTTTTGCCGGCGGCGATATCGTCCTTGGGGCGGCCACTGTGATTTTGGCAATGGGTGAAGGTCGCCGCGCCGCGAAGGCGATCAACGCCTATCTTGCGCAATCTTGAGACTGCCGTACCGCGTGCTGAGTCATAGCCATGTGTGAGGGGGGGGCATCCGAAAAGGCCTGGCGCGATGTTTATAAGCGCGCCCAGGCTTTGGAGCGCGGGTGGAATAAACCGCGTTTTCGGGCGGCCGCCATTAAAGACTTGCGCCAGTTTTTGGAAACGCGGGTGGCGGATGTCCCTCACGTGGGCTCACTTGCGCGGCTTGTTCGCCCGGAAATGACGCCGCGCGACCTGTTTGCTTTGTTAGTGCCGTGCGAACGTGAATTGAAGCGGATTAAGATTACGGATGTTGAAATCCTTTCGGAGGATCGCGTCTCGCTTCCGGAAACAGGAGCTCCCCGTCTTCCATTGACGGTCATTGCTGATCATTTCCGATCTGCCATTAATGTGGGGACGCTTTTTCGGGTGTGCGATTGCTTTGGAGTTCAAGAGGCCGTACTCTGCGGATATACGCCTTCGCCTGATGATGGCCGTGCGAGGCAGGCCGCGCTCGGGGCAGAAGCCTGGGTGCCTTGGAGCCGTGCGGAGAAAACAGGTGATGCGATCCGTGCGCTGCAACGCCGCGGTCTTCAGGTAATTGCGCTGGAAACAGTGCCGGAAGCATCTCCGTTGGAAACTTGGTCTTGGCAGTTTCCCTGTGCCGTTGCGCTTGGGAGCGAGCGCTTCGGGTTGGATCCCGATGTGGTGAAGGCGTGTGATGCAGTGATGCGAATCCCAATGTTTGGCCATAAAAACTCACTGAACGTGGTGATGGCTTTTACATTGGTGGCGCATGCTGCCCGCTGTGCATTTGATGCCCGGCGGCATCAAGTTTAACTGTGCGCCCGGTGTTAGGTTGGTTTAGCAGGAGAAGCTTATGCAAGAAACGCCCAAGTCTGCTCGTTTAACGATTGCACTTGTCGGCCGGGCAAATGTTGGAAAGTCAACACTGCTCAACCGAATTGCCGGACAAGATGTAGCAATTGTTTCCCCTATTGCCGGCACCACCACAGATGTGGTCGAGAAGGGCATGGAGCTGCTTCCATTCGGGCCGATTCTTTGGCTTGACACGGGCGGGTGGGACGATACGTCCGCCTTAGGCGCTGCTCGCAAGGAGCGGACCGCTTCCGCTGTGGCTCGGGCGGATATTTTGCTTGGAGTGGTGGCGGATGATGGCGCAGAGCCAGATCCGGAGCTTTTTACTTTGGCGAAGACGACCTCTAAGCCGCTGGTGATCGTTGTTTCAAAAGCGGATTGTTACCCGCCGTCATCGGCGTTTCTTGCATATTGGAAGCGTACCCGTGCCGCGGTTGTTGTGGCTGAAACAGATCGGGATCGTTTTTTAAATGCGTTTAAACGGGCGTTGGCTGCGGTTTGCCCAAAGGCTGGCACCCGAATGCCTGAGCCTCTACAAGGCCTGGTGCCGCCTGGCGGCACGGTGCTTCAGATTATCCCGATCGATTCCCAAGCACCCAAGGGGCGGATTATTCTGCCCCAGATGAATGTGCTGCGGAATGCACTCGACCGGGATTATCTTTCGGTTGTGGTTACGGAAAATCGGATCCGTGAGGCTGTTCAGCTGTTCCGACCCGCGCTGGCAGTCTGCGATTCACAGGTTGTTCACCAAATGATGGCAGACGTTCCGCCGGAAATCCCTGCAACGACCTATTCTATCCTGATGGCGCGTCTTAAGGGTAATCTTCGGGCACTTGCTGCAGGCGCCGCGGCTATCCGTATGCTTCGGGATGGGGACCGTATTCTGATTGCCGAGGCCTGTACGCATCATGCCGCCGAGGAAGATATCGGACGCGTGAAAATCCCCAATTGGATTTGTGAATGTACTGGCAGAAATCTGGTGTTTGAAGTCGCTTCCGGGAAGGATTTTCCTAAGACGCTTTCGCATTACGCACTGATCATTCATTGCGGGGGGTGTATGATCAACCGGGCTTTTATGCTTTGGCGGATGGAGCAGGCGCAAGAAGCAGGGGTTCCAATTACGAACTATGGCGTGGCCATTGCCGAAACGCAGGGGGTGCTGCAGCGGGCGCTAGAGCCGTTTCGGCGAATGGGTGAAGTGGACTGATGGTGCGGAGTAGAAACGCGCCCCGGGGTGTTCGGGGCGCGTTTTTTAGATAACGGTGCCTTTGTCATTCGGGTTGTTCTGGCGGATTTTTGGGGTGGGCCGTTGGGTTCGATTTGAACGGTTTGATGGGACAGCGGGTTTCGGGGTGTTTTTTCATGGATGGTGAGGCCATGTGGCCGCTAAGAAGGGTCGCGGCTTTAATGTGTCCCCGTTACACTTTTTCAAAAAAAGGCTTGCCTTTTCATCGGTGCTTTTGCTATTATTCACTTTGTTTTACCGCTCGGGTGGTGAAATGGCATACACGCATGCTTGAGGTGCATGTGGAGAGATCCGTGGGGGTTCGAGTCCCCCCCCGAGCACCATTCTGTTGCCGCTTTGTGTTTTGGGATGAGGTTGTGCCGCTTCGAAGAAAGCGGTATTTTTTTACCAAGTTATCTTGGGCAGTATTTGTATTCCGTTTCGGCTTTTGTGTACTGGTGCTGTCGCTCATCCGCATTTTCGTTTTGTTTTTGCTAAAAGGAAGCATGGCATCGGGGTGTTGGAAGTATCGTGTGGAATCAGAAAAGCGTTGATTCGCGAGTTAGAGAGCGCGACTGCCTGCATGGCGTTTACGTAAGCTGTTGGCAAGAGGTTTGATATTCCCGATAGGTGTTATTACGTTTTGGCGAAAGGTGTCTGGTGAAGTGTGAAAACGGGTGTCGGGAACAGAAAGGGATGAATGCATGGTAAAGGTCGAGATTGATTTTCGCGGTGTCAGAGTGGTGGAGAATACAAAACGCCTCGGGAAAAGATATCGGTGGCGTGGATGCCTTGCCGATACGCGGAAACGTTAGCGTTGACCACGGCGTGCACAATCCAGGTTGAGGCGGTCAATAAGGCCGCACGGGAGACAATTTCCTCAGCCGTCACGATGCCTCCTCCTGGCTGATGCCAGAAGGAGAAAGAGGAACAGAAAGGGAGCAAAAAATGAAAAAAATCGAACTGAGTGTTGATTGTTTCGACAACTACCTAGCCATCGACTGGTTTCGCATCATCGGCGAAGTCGACGCCGACGGGAACTTTTCCCCGTCCAAAAACGATGGCTGGGAAGGAGAAAACTACAACGGATCGGGGCCCGACGCCGACAGGAATGACCTTTACGACTTCTCGTGCGACGTCTGCGACAAGGTAGACGCCGTCGATCTTGACAGCATCTGTTCCGCGGCAGATTGGCGCGAAGCCGCCGCGCACCCAGACTGGACCAAGGACATTCCCGTCGACCTGGACGACGATTCGTATTGGCGCGCCAAGGTATACTTGTGCGTCTATGACGATGGAGAGAGGAGAAAACACATGCGACTAACATTAGCTTCGGCGTTTTCCGCGCCGCCGAAGAAAATCATGCGCCTCTTGGCCGACGACTTTTTGCAGGCCGTCAAAGAAGGCAAGGTTATCCGATCCCAGCGGTATTACGACTACCAGGAATGGCAACACCCATGCGGCCTATGGTGCCGCATCGGGCTTGACGAAGACCTAGGATTTTTCGCCGAGGTGCGCGACCCCTACTTCCCCGGCAAAAACCTTGCCAAAGGCGGATTTGCCTACACCAACCGATCGGACGAGGCGCTGGTGCGCGATTTCCTTCGGGGCTGCTAATCGGGGGCAAATATGTACAAAAAAATGGATCCAGAAGCCCGCCGCGCCCTGCGAATCGCCTGCGGAGCGAAGCGCTGGGAGAACAGCCGCCTGCCCGCGGACACGCCCTGCACCCGTATCGCCATCGCCGAGGCAGACGCGGCCGCCGTCCGCGAAATCGCTCGGGTGCGCCGGTGTAAGGTCATCGACGTGTTGGCCGATGCCGTCGCCTGCCTCCAGCAGGCGGAAAAATCTGGGAGCGAATTGAAGGAACCACAGATCGTCTCTATGGCTGAGGCGCGTGCGGCGATGAAGGGCAAGAGGGCCGAGATTTACATCGCGCGCCACGGAGCCGTAACGGTCATCCGCTGCGATGGAAACGACTATATGGTCCACAATATCATCGGCGGAGCCTGGGTTAAAAATCCGCTGGAGTCCTATTGGCGCAACAGCATTTCCTGGCGCGGCACCCGCGCGGACTTTTTGTTGGCGGGGGTGGTGCCTCCGCCGACACCGGACGATTGGTCAATTCCGAGAATTGGGGACGAGAGGCATTCCATGGCTGGGCTTTACGACTGATTTTTGACGCAAAAAAGCCGCCCCGGGAACAACAGGGCGGCTAACCTTTGGGGACAAAACCAGAGGATGGTGTGAATGATAACACAGGCAGTCTGGCGTCGTTAGGTATCAGCACTGTTTTTGATTCGATTGTTTTCGATTTCAGCCGCGCCCCGGATACAGCCGGGGCGCGGCTCCCAGAAGAAGATGCACGCGTTGAGAAAGGATGGTAGACTATTGTGCGAAGCGGGAAGGAGAAATGTTTCATGTGGCTTTTTTGTAAGAGCGGTTTTTTCTCTGCGGTGCAACACATCGATGCGCCGGGCACGGTGCACGTGCGGGCGCGGTTCGCCGGAGATTTAGAGCGGTTGTGCGGCGCGCATGGGGTGAAGCCCTGCGTACAGGTGACGCCTTCTGCGGATTACCGGTTCCGGATGGACTTCCCGCGCGAAACGTGGGCGCGTATTGTCTCCGAGGAGGCTGCGGCCATCGACTACACCAACTTTAAGGCAGCCGTGCATGACGGCACTGCGCGTGATGAGGCGTATTTCGGGGCGTGGGTCGCCATGCGAAATGGCCAGCAGCAATTTAACG
>CALBHX010000109.1 GCA_937892925.1 uncultured Lentisphaeraceae bacterium | reverse complement strand
CTGAAGCGTTGAAGCCGTTTCACAGAGAGGGGATATTCACCAGATGGCAATGGTTGCGATGGTGGTTGCAATGTGGACGGAAGTTCTGCTCGGCAGATATTCTTTTCTGTCCAAGTCATGTATTGGAAGTTCAGTTAATTGTGGCGTTGGGGTTGCAGGTGCGTCATCGGGTGCGCGTGATTCCAAATGGGGTATTACCCTGTTTCCGCCCGTATTCAGAGGAAGAAGTGTTGGTGGCGCGTAGGCGCTGGTTGGTGCCTAAGCGTTATGTGTTGATGATTGAAGGAAATAGTACACCGGAAGAATTGGCAGTCCCTTTGCAGGCGTTGGCGTGTAACGAGGAGGTGTCAAGTGTCGCATGTGTGATTGTTGGAAGGCAAGGCCTTTCGAGAAAATTGCAAGAGGATGTGAGAAATGCGCATTTAGAGGGTCTGGTTCGTTTTGTTGATGAGGCGTCTATTTCTCACAAGGATCTTGCGGCATTATATAGTGGAGCAGTGGCAACGCTTGAGCCTTCGCGACAGGTTGAGGAGCCCTCTTCGGTTCTACAAAGCATGGCGTGTGGAACGCCAGTGATTTGTGCGGCTACGCAGGTGTGTGAGGAATTATTTGGCAGAGCTGTACTTCGGGTTCACCCAACAGATCCGATGGAGTGGGCAAGGGCGCTTGTAATGTTGACGCTTTCGCTGCATTTGCGTGAGCGTCTTCGTGAGCGTGGATTCGCGTGTGCAGCAGAACGAACATGGACGGCTACCGCTAGGGCATCGTTGGAGGTATGGCGAATCTATTTGAAGGGTTTGGCATGACGGTAGAGGAATTGGCTTTCCATGAATACTTCATGGGGCTGGCGTTACGGGAGGCGGAGCTTTCCTCTGAAACGGGAGAGGTACCTTGCGGATGTGTGATTGTAGAATTACCGAAGGACTGTCTTTTGCCTGGGGTTGCGAATCCAAAACGTCCGAGAGACCCGTGTTTTGCGACTGTTTTAGCGCAAGCGCATAACCAAACCGAAACGTTGCATGATCCGACTGCTCATGCAGAGATTTTGGCGATCAGGGCTGCAACGAAGGTTCGGGGGGATTGGCGTTTAACCCGAACGTTCATATATGTCACTAAAGAACCATGCCCTATGTGTGCAGGATCCTTGATTTGGGCGCGTCCTGCAGGAATAGTTTGGGGGTTTGGCGATCCTGATCGCGGAGGAGAGAGTGCTTTTGGTATACTTTCAGATAGTCGGAGCAATCATCGTCCATTTTTGCTTTCAGGTATACTCGAAGCATCTTGCCGGGAGCAGTTTATAGGTTTTTTCAGAGCGCGTAGAAAGGAATCGCGACAATGAAATTGACGTCGTGCCTTTTGTGGGTAGTTTTGCTGTTCGCAGATGTTGTTGTTGCGGAGAGATTTCCTTCTAAGGATTGGAAAGAGGAAGCTGATCCTTGCGCCTCACCATTTGCGCAATCCGGCGGCACACTGGTTTATGCTGGAAACAATCCGCCTAAAAGTTTTAACGGATACCTGGACAATAACACCTTCACAATGATGGTGTTTGGAATCTTGTATCCGTCACTGTTGGCGATTGATTCTCGAACGGGGGATTATGGTCCCAGTCTGGCTGATTGGTGGGAGATTAGTGAAGATAAACGTTCTTATACATTTCATATTGATCCGCGTGCAACATGGAGTGATGGTTCGCCGGTCACTGCAGAAGACGTGAAGGCGACATTTGACGCAGTGATGGCTCCTAAAAGTCTTTCCGGGCAGTTTAAAGTTTTATTTGCTGCATTGGATACGCCTATTGTGATTGATCAGCGAACGATTGTTTTTCCTTGTAAGGAGGTTCATTGGCGGAATCTGAGTAGCTTGGGTGGGTCTCTTTATGTAATGCCTAAAAAACTGTTGGAATCTGCGAAAGCGAAGTGCCGAGCAAAAGGTATCGATGAAGGGCTTTATTTCAATGAGATCAATTTTGATTTACCGATTGTCGGTGGTCCTTATTATGTTTCAGAACACAAGGAGGGGTTGAGTTTAACGCTTACACGGCGCCCGGATTGGTGGTGCTTTTCAACGCCTGCGGGGAAGGGAATTTATAATTTTGACACCATTCGTATTCGTTTTTTTATGGATCAAAATAATGCATATGAGGCGTTTAAAAAAGGAGAGGTGGATACTTATGCCGTTTACTCAGCACGTGTCTGGAATACGGAGAGTGTGGGGGAACGGTTTGAAAAGAATTGGGTCGTTAAACAGAATGTGCATAACCACGAACCAATAGGATTTCAAGGTTTGGCATTTAATATGCGTCGTAAACCCTATGATGACTTGCGAGTTCGTCAAGCGTTGGCACATTTGTTTGATCGGCGTCGAATGGTGCGTACGTTGATGTATAACGCGTATTTCATGTTGAGGTCATATTGTTCAGATTTGTATGATGCGAATGATCCGTGTGAAAATCCGCAATTTGAGTACAATCCGGAAGAGGCGCGTCGCCTGTTAAAGGAGGCAGGTTTCACGATTAATCCCGAGACGGGAAAAATGGAACGGGATGGAAAACCGTTTGTTGTACGTATTCTAACGCGAACTGCAAATGACAGTGTATATCTTGCCTTGTTCAAAGAAGCTTTGGATCGACTTGGGATTGGCCTTGAGATCTCACAAAAGGATTTTGCCACTTGGATGCGTGAGATGGAGAAACATAATTTTGATGTGACGACCACTGCGTTTTCCGGTTCTCTGTTTCGTGATCCGGAAGCGATGTGGAGCTCAACGTACGCCGATGCCCCAAATGGTATCAATCATCCAGGATTTAGGAATGCGGAAGTTGACCGATTGATTGAGATGCAGAAAACTGAATTTTCAGCAGCAAAACGTAATCGGATTATGCGGCAGATTGATGCGATTGCAACACGGCAAGTTCCTGTTATGCTCTCGTGGGGGGTAGATTCCACGCGGTTGTTGTATTGGAATAAGTTCGGCACACCTGATAGTATTCTTGGGCGTTATGGGGATGAGTTAAGCATTCCGATCTACTGGTGGTATGATGCAGATTCAGCTCGAGAATTAAAGCAGGCTATGCGTGAGGGAACGCCTCTCCCTGGGCGTACGGCTGAAGTTTATTATGATGAGGTCATGGGTGGTGAGTAATCGCATTGAGTGAGGTTGAGCGGAAACATCGTATTCTTGAAACGGAAATGATGTTTATCTGAAGCACAGGTGATTGCGTTTAAGAGGTTGCTATGTCAAGGAAATCGGATTCGGAAGATTTGGATGCTTTATTTGATCAGGAAGCGGGTGGTTTGTCAGAAGGGGAACTTGAGCCGGAGATGGGCGGAGAAGTGAAGTCGGCTGAGGATGCTGCTGAACGGCCGGGTTCGAGTGTGTCAGTAGTTGACCGAGGCCCGTTTGCTCGTTTAATGAATATAAACTTTCTGGAGTTTGCATCGTATTCAATTTGTGATCGCGCTTTACCAACGGTAGAGGATGGCCTTAAACCTGTTCAGCGTCGGCTATTACATGCTATGTGGGAGAAGGATAATGGAACATTCTTTAAAGTCGCGGGTGTCGTTGGAGATGCAATGCAATATCATCCGCATGGCGATGCTGCCATTAAAGATGCGATCGTAACATTGGCAAATAAACGGTATCTGATCGAGGGACAAGGTAATTTTGGAAATATTTTCACTGGGGATGAAGCTGCAGCTGGACGGTATATTGAGTGTCGTTTAACCAAATTGGCCAGGGAACAGCTATTTTCTCCTAAAATTACAACATATGTGCCTAGTTATGATGGCCGCAGACGCGAACCGGTTTTGTTGCCTGTCAAGATTCCATTGAGCCTTATGCTTGGAATTGATGGGATCGCAGTTGGGCTTTCTACGTCCATTCTACCACATAACTTTATTGAATTATTGGAAGCAGAAATCGCGATCCTTCAAAAGAAACCCTGCCCGGCTATTTATCCGGATTTCATTACTGGTGGAGTAATGGATGTTTCTGAATATGACGATGGGCGGGGAAGTGTTCGCGTCCGAGCCCAAATAGAGAGGCGAGATGGGGCGAAGGGAGATAAACTCGTTATCGTTTCACTTCCGTATGGTCTTACTGTGGGCAGATTGTGTGAATCGATAGAAAAAGTAATTAAGCTTAAAAAATTGCCAATTCAGTCGATAAAGAACCTAACAGCTGAGCATGTAGAGGTGGAACTTTTGCTGGCAAAGGGTGCCAATCCGGAAAAGGTTCGAGAGGCTCTTTACGCGTTCACGGACTGTGAACGAAAAATTGTCAGTCGCATTGTCGCACTCAGTGAGAACCGTCCGTGTGAGGGGACGGTCTCGCAATTGTTGCAGCGTCATGTTGAGTTGTTGTTGGATGTGTTTCGTCGAGAGTTTACGGTTCGATTGGCTGAGATCGATGAATTAATGACGCGTAGGACATTGGAATCACTTTTTATAGAAAAGCGAATCTATAAACGAATTGAATCGGTTAAGACATCCGAGGCTGTTGCACGAGAAGTTCGGACAGGGTTTATGCCGTATGAACAGATGTTAAAGCATCCTCTTACGGATGATGAAATTGACATGCTGTTGAAGATTCCAATTCGCCGAATATCGCTTTACGATATTAATCGTCATCTGGAAGAGATGGAGGCATTGCGTGCCGAGTATGCACAAATTCAAGATCGACTGGAACATTTGGCACGGTATGCGGTTAAATATCTCAGGGATTTGATTAAAACGTATGCGAAAGAATATCCCCGTCTAACAGAAATTGAGATGAATGGGTTCACCAATATCGATGAACGGGCATTAACGGCAACGGAATTAACGATTCGTTTGTCTGAGGATCGGTATATCGGGTATGAAATTCGCCAAGGACAGGTTCTTTTCCCTTGTTCTAGCAGAGATCGGCTTTTCTTATTATGGAGCAATGGGCATTATCGGTTTGTTGCGCCGCCAAATAAACTTTTGGCAGATGCCGTCTATGAACCGGAAAAAGATTGGTTGGATGCGCTTAAGCCCCGTGCTCCTGTAATTTATTTCACTGCGGGTATCTACAATCGCGACGATGTGTTCACCTGTGTGTATTACGAACCGATGTATGGGTTCACTTATATCAAACGTTTCACTTGGGGCGGTATGATTTTGAATAAGGAGTATGCACTCGTCCCTGAGGGTGCAACGATTATTTTGTTTTGCAAAGGAACCCCAGAAGCTTTATATGTC
>CALBHX010000108.1 GCA_937892925.1 uncultured Lentisphaeraceae bacterium | reverse complement strand
CAACCTGATTTTGGGGCTTCACGTTCTGTTTCTGGACGCTTACGGGTTCTGGTAACCCCGCGGACTTAGAGAACCGCCCTGCGGGCAGAGGAGGAACTCCAGCACGGCTTCAGCTCAAAGTCGGAGTGGGCTGAGGAGGAGGCAAAGCCGCGGCGGCTTCGCCATGCCCGCGGCGCGGGAGAATTACAACGCATTCGGGAGCTCACCCCGCCAATCGCGTAGGCGGTCTGCCTCTTCGCGTGAGCAAATCATCGTCATCGTTGCAGTTTGAACAACAACCAGGTCTTTCACGCCAACCAGCAGCGTTGTCCGCTCCGGCGCAGCATCGCCGAGGACCTCGCAATGTTCGGATCGAAGCGCCACAAGGGGAACGTTTCCACCATTGCCCTGGGAATCATGCGGAAAACAGGCAGCAAACTGCGTCAACAAGCCCACATCGCGCCAACCAAAGTCAGCCGGTGCGGCAATCAGATTATCTGCCTGCTCCATAATGGCATGATCTACGGCGCATACAGGAAGCGCAGGGTAAAGCGTTTCGGCTTGGCGAGGGTTTTCAATAAGCGGAAGCCATGCCGGCGCCAAGACCCGAAAGGCCGCTTCCAGCACGCGGGCCTGCGCCACATAAATACCGGCATTCCACAGGCAAGCACCCGTTTTAAGGCAACGAGCGGAGAGCGCTGCGTCCGGTTTTTCGATAAAACGGCGAACCGTTCGGAAAGGCGTCTCGATCATGCCGGGGGCCGCGAAGGGTGCGCCGCAGATTAAATGCCCGAAAGCAGAATTAGGTGCTGTTTGAGGAATACCAAGAGCGGCGATAACCGGGCAGGATGCGGCAACGTGTGCAGCATCGGCCAGGCGTTGTCGGAAACGCGGCACATCCTGAATCACGTGATCGGCCGGGAGCAATGCAATCACTCCCTCTGGGTCGCGCGCACGAATAAGCCCACAGGCCCAAGCGGCAGCGGCGGCTGTGTTGCGGGCACAAGACTCAGGAAGGAACTGCGCCTCGTGTAAGGGCGCCATGTTTCGGCAAAAGGCTTCGCGGAGGTTGGCAGGAGCCATGACGAAACATTGTTCGGGGGGCAGAAGAGAATCCACTAGGCGGCTAATCGTGTGCGCCAGAAGCGATTTCCCATCAGGAAGCGCCAGAAGCGGCTTTGGGCGGGATGCGGTGGAGAGCGGCCAGAGGCGTTCTCCACTCCCTCCGGCAAGAATAAATGCATAGATAGCCATAGGTTGGGCGCGGCGTAATGAAGACGTTAGAGGATGAGCATACAGTCCCCGTAAGAGAAAAAGCGGTAACGTTGGCGGACGGCTTCCCGGTAGGCTTCGAGTATCCGCTCACGCCCCGCGAGCGCAGAGACCATCATGATGAGGGTGGACTGCGGCAGGTGGAAGTTGGTGAGCATGGCATCCACGGCACGGAAGCGGTAGGGCGGATAGATGAATGCGGTGCTGCTGCCGTGCTCGGCCACAATCTCTCCATGGTGTCTGGCGGCAATCGTTTCAAGCGTGCGCACAGACGTGGAGCCAACGGCTATGATCCGGCCGCCTGTGCGGCGGGTTTCGCGGATAAGCTGGGCGGTCGCTTCCGGCAAATCATAGACTTCGGCATCCATGTGATGTTCTTCCACGTGCTCGGCCTTGACGGGTTTGAAGGTACCGGGGCCGACATGCAGCGTAACAAATGCACGGCGGATGCCTTTGGCTTCCAACGCGCTGAAAATGGCTTCCGTAAAGTGCAGGCCGGCCGTTGGCGCCGCCACAGCGCCAACTTCACGGGCATAAATCGTTTGATAGCGCTCGCGATCCAGCCGAGCCAGTGCAGGGTCATTCCCATCCCGGCGGATATACGGCGGCACCGGCGTGAGGCCGTAGCGGTTGAGGAGCTCCATTAAAGGCTCCCGAGCGTGAAACCGCACTTCGGAATGGCCGTCTTCCTGTTTATCCAGCACGGTGGCAGCCACATTTCCCTCCGCACACCGGATGGTATGCCCGGCGCGCGCCTTACGGCCGCTCCCGCACATGCAGCGCCATACGCTTTCGAACCCGCCCTCTGGGATAGGATGCTCCGGCTCCACATTGCGCAGCAAGAGAAGTTCGGCAGCGCCGGCAGTGTCTTCCCATGCACCCAGGATACGGGCGGGGAAGACGCGCGTATTATTGAGGATCAACAGATCGCCGGAGCGAAGATAGTCCGTAATATCAGCAATATGGCGGTGTGCAAGCGTGGATGCCGCGCGGTCGAGCACCATCATGCGGGAAGTCCCGCGCACGTCCGGAGGAGTTTGAGCAATGAGTTCCTCCGGCAACTCGTAATTAAAATCAGCGGTGAGCATAAGGTGACTTTCGTAGCGCGGCGCGGAAGCGGGCGGCGGCCTGCTGCCACGCCGCGGCAGCTTCGGCTCCTGCCTGGGCGCGAAGGGTTTCTGCAAAGCGCGGCACGGCAGCCGGATGAAAGGGGAAAACGGCCATGCAGTGGTGCAGATCCTTAGCACGAAGCGCGGCATCCGGCTCCGGCGCGGTGAGAAGCAAGTGCCAAAGCGCAGCTTGTTCGGGAATTGCAAGCACCCAGGCGCGAAGGGTCTGGCGCATGGATTCAACGGTTTTCGTTTCACCGGAGGCAAGTGCAGCGGAAGCCACCTTCCAGCGCAGGAACTCTGCAAAATAGGGCTGAGAGGCCAGGCGTTCGGAAAATGTAAAGCTGGAAACGAAACGAACGGCTTCCGCGAGCTTCCCGGAACGAAGCAAGGTCTCCACATGAAAGAGTGCGTAAGGGAAACGGCCATCACGCGTAAAAAACGCAAGTGCACGTTCTGCAAGGAAGGTCCGGAGCGTTTTGCGTCCAGGGGCGTAAAGTGCAGCGAGTGCGCTGTTCCCCGCCAAGATCTCGGCGTGCCGGCGGTAGAGCTCCAGCGATGTCTCCGACCAGGGATACGCGCAGAGATAAAGCTCCAGCTCCTGTTCCTGCGGCGATCCGTTCAAAAGGAGGGCGCCGGCCTCCGCCTCCGGCAGCGCCAACAACGCAATCTGCCGCTCCGCAATAGAGAGAAGGGCGGGGGTTTCCCGGTAAGCCGCGCAAATCTGCTGCAGGAGGGTCTGCTGGTCTTCCTGAATCAGACACCGCAGGCGATTGGCGGCACGAAAAACTTGCGAACGGACAGGGCCATCGTCACGCTCAAAGGCCTCCACGCGGTCATACGTGGGCTGAACGATCCATGGTTCACGCTCTTCTGCCTGCATCGCGGCGAGGCGTTCCTCGTGCGAAAGGGCAACGCCTTCCGACTTAAGTGAGACAAGGCTCAGGCAAACCCCCACATTCTCCGGCGCCCACCGGCGGGCTTTCCGAAGCTGTTCGGCGGCTTGTGCAGCAGGTGCTGCGAAGGCTTGTATCGCCGCTAGGCGCGCGGCCTGCCCGAGCCACGCCTCCGTAAAGCGGCGAGCCGACGCTGTTTTCCCGAACGCGGCAGCCTGGATCTGTGCTGCCGCATGGGCGATGTCATCCGCTTTCGCTGCGGGGATCGGATCCTTTGAAAATGCCGCACGCCAGCGCGAATACCTGAGATAATCCCGGCGCGAAGCGTCGTCAAGGTTCGCCAAACACGCCAAAACGGGGTCAGCCGCCCGGCAAGCGGCAAAGGGTTGCGAGCCCAAGTACAACGCATCGGGGAAGTGTTTCCAGTTCCGCAGCGGCCACACATGCCGCCCTTGCTCATAGGCCGTCAGCAACAGCGGCTCACTCCCCTCCGGCGGGTCTTCCCAAACGGTGTACTTTGGAGCAACCAATCTGCTCAAGATGTCCAGCGGCTCACGAAAATCGCGGCGGGCTGTCCATCCGGCGCCTTCAGCCGAAAAGCGAGCGCATTCCCCAACTGCCAAAACGCCCAGCCCTAATACTCCGGCACACAAAACGCCTGTACGAACTTTTCGAGCATTTGCACTATACCGGCTTTCACTCCATGCCACTTGCCATGAGGCCACCAGCAAGGCTGCGTTGGCCACGCTCAAAAACGCTCCCATCGTGCCCAGCAAAGAGGGCTCTGCCTGCGTTTCCCAAAAACCCTGCGGCCACGGGATAAACGGCAGCACCGTAAGTGCCCCAATAGCCACCTGCCCAATAAGAGGCGCTCCGATCCGTTGAAAGGCGCGAGGAAAACACCCCAGGAACAACGCCGCCTCAACCATAAAATAGACCAGCGGCGCCGACTGCTCAAAGGTTCGGATCAATGCCGGAGCAGCACTCCAGGCCTGTATCAGCCGCTCCACCCATGCCTGCCAGAACGGTAATGTCGAATCTGGTGCAAAGAGCGCCTGCCACCCGATAAATGCCAGGCACGCCGCCGCAAACCCGACTCCCAAGCTTATCCCTGCGGCGATAACATATCGCGCCCGATGCTCCGTATCGGGAAGAACCAGCACCTTGCAAGCCAGAAACAAACAAAAGCTCACCACCAGAAAGAGCTGCGGCGAAGCCGACCCCAAGAACGCCGCCAACGCAAAACTTCCGCAAAATAACCCCCAATGCCCCGCAGCGGATCCCCCCTTCACTGAGGGAGACAACAGCACGCCACGCAAAAATCGAAGAACCATCAAGAGCAGCAGCACACACAGTGCCGTAGACACCGTCCCCGAAAGCGGACGCGTCCCCTGCGCCCACAACGGCACCGCCACAAGCCCAACCAGCGCAGCGCCCAAACCGGACAACCAACGAATATGCACGAGGTCGGCCATCAGGCGGGCATCCTGCCTGTTCGCCTGAAATGCGTCCGCCGTAAACACTTGATTCGCCAGCCAAACGACCCGGAACAGCCCGAGCACGGTCAACGCTCCAAGCACGGCCGAAAAGATCGTTGTGCCCTGAATCATCCGCGCCTGCGGAAGCAGGCGAACCAACCCGCCCATCACCACATCATCCAGAGGGTGAACACCTAAACAAGGCGCCTGCCCGGGAAAACAATAAGCCGCAAGAACCTGCGAAGAAACCCCGGGATATGGCATCCAAGCCGCGGTCAGCAGATAGAAAGCCAGCCCGGCCAGGAAAACAGCCCCTCCCACGGTAAGCAAATAACAATGCCGAAACATAAGTCCTCTTCACGTGAATTTCATCCCTCACATTATAGTAAAATACCCTATGCCGTGTACGCCTTTTCCCCAAACAGCCCCAGACGGTGCCGTGCGTGTGCATACCGCCAAAAGCATCCAGGCGTTTATGCCAACCCTGCCCGCCCGTTTCCAATAAGCCGTGTTATCCTTCTTCTGGTCTCTCAGTTCCTATTCTCCAGACGATGCCGACTTCGCGGCGGTCCATTCCCAGGCTCTGTGCCACCACAGCCCATCCATTAGAGGGTCAAGCCATGAAGCAACCAAAACCCTGCCTCCTCCTTCTATGCCTCTGCACCCTCCTGGCCGCCCATGTCAGCGCCTATGCGCCGCAATTTTCCAAGGCCGGCTATTTTCCAACAGAAGCCTCCCCTCGGGTTGTAACGGGCATGAACGTGGGGTGGCTCTTTCAGCGCGGCGACGGCTTCCGGGCGCGCGTGAACCTGCCGCATACCCTCAATGTTGTAGGTTTCGAAGCCTCCGGCGGCGTCAACATGCAGGGATCGGCTGTCTACGAGAAACGGTTTGACTTCACTCCTCACGGTGTACGCCAGTTTCTTCACTTCGAAGCCATCATGGGGAAAAGCCAGATCTTTCTAAACGGCGAACGCATCGGAGAGCGCTTCGGCGGTTATCACCCGATCCACCTGGATGTAACTGGAAAGCTGAAGCCCAAAGGGAACCTTCTGCGCGTGCTGTGTGATAATTCGGACGACCCGGAGTTTCCCCCAGGGAAGCCGCAGGCATTGCTCGACTTCGCTTACTTCGGCGGCATCTACCGCGATGTCTGGCTGATCGAAACCGGCGCTGCCGCCATTTCTGCCCCCGGCCCCCAGGAGGGCGTCTACATCGCCACCCAACAGCTTGCCGAAGGCAAATGGCGCGTAACTGCCCGCGTAACCCTCGATGGTGAAGGTACCGTCCGCCGAATCTACAACGGCCGCAATGTTCCGGAAACCTTCGATGTGGAAGCTCCCGCCGAGTGGTCGCCCGATTCCCCGGCTCTCCACTTTCTGCGTGTGGAGGCATACACCCCCGATGGCGCGCTCTCCGATGCCGTAAATGTACGTTTCGGCTTCCGGGATGCCCGCATCACCGCCCAAAACGGCCTTATGCTCAACGGTAAACCCTGGCGCAAACTCATCGGAGCTAATCGTCACCAGGACTTTGCCTTTGTGGGCAATGCCATGAGCAACCTCCTGCACTATCGCGATGCCGTCAAGCTCCGCGAAGCCGGCCTCACCCTCGTGCGCAGCGCACACTACCCACAAGACCCAGCCTTCATGGATGCCTGCGATGAAGTCGGCCTCTTCGTTATTGCCAACCCGCCGGGCTGGCAATTCTGGAACGCCAGCCCCCGCTTCGGCGAACGCGTGCTCCATGATATCCGCGCCCTCGTCCGCCGCGACCGTTCCCACCCTTCCCTCCTCTTCTGGGAGCCCATCCTCAACGAAACCTGGTACCCGCCCGCCTGCGCCAAAGCCTGGGTTCAGGCCGTCCGCGAAGAAGCCCCGCTCGGCCCCAACGGCTGCGCCTGCGATGCTGAAGCAACAGGCCAGGAAGCCTACGACTTCATCTTCTGCCACCCGACCGGCTCCGCCAACGAATCGCACAGCCGCAGCCCGGCTAACGGCCGCCCCACCTACACCCGTGAATGGGGAGACTGCGTGGATGACTGGGCTTCGCACAACTCTCCCTCCCGTGCCGACCGCGCCTGGGGTGAACGCCCCCAACAAATCCAAGCCCGCCATTATCTCGACACCCTCGACCCCGACCACCCCCTTACCTCCCTGCGAATGCTTCTGGCACAACCCGTCAACCACTTTGGCGGCGCCCTGTGGCACAGCTTCGACCACGCCCGCGGATACCACCCAGACATGTTTTACGGCGGTCTTATGACCTCCCCCCCGATCCCGAAAACCGCCTACTGGATGATGAAAGCCGAGCTGGCCAAACCCGGCCCCGCCATTCCGAACGTCGATCTCTCCCCCTTCGTCCACGTTGCACACGAGCTCACCCCTTTCTCCCCTCAAACAATCGATATCTACTCCAACGTCCCCCTCGAGAACCCGACCCTCTTCGGCCGCCCCCTCCACGCCATCGCCCCCTATCGCTACACCACCGCAGATGGTAAAGGCTTCTCCTTTTATGACCTGAAAGCCCTTGACCGTGCCGGAAAGAAGAACCAAATCGCTATTGCCGGGCAAGCTGCAGGGCGCCCATTTCGAAAGCCCGCCGCCTTCCGCCGAACAGGGCTCAAACTCACCCTTGACACCCTCCGCACCGAACTCGTGGCCGATGGTTCCGAGCTCGTCGCAGCCATCGCCACCCTCACCGATTCCACCGGGACCCCCAAACGCCTGGCCACTGAACGCATCCGCTTCGCCGTTGAAGGCCCCGCCGAAATCATCAACACCGAATCCGGCGAGCTCAACCCTCAGCAAACCCGCTACGGCGAAGCGGTCATTCTCCTACGTATGGGCACCACCCCTGGCACGGTAACCCTCCACGCCGCCGTGGATCGCCAAGGCCGGCAAGTTTCCGGCCAAGACACCCTCTCCTTCACGACCCGCGCCCCCGACTACCCCCTTCTCTTCGATACGCCCGCCCCCCTGAGCCCCAGCGGACGTCTCACCCCAAAACAAACCGCCAACGTCATCGATTTACAGGAAGTCGAGCGCCAACAAACCGCCTTCGGAGAATAACCCTCCTTCCTCCTTCAGTCGCTCCTCAAAGCGCCCAGCCTTTAATCTCAACCCGCCCCGTGTCCGAGGTGAAATCAGAGGGGGCTGTTTCTCCCTCGCCCCAAGCCAACCCCCACACCCAAAACGTTACGCCCCAACTCAGAGACCGCACGGAGATGGTATAATGCCGCCCATGCGCCTGACCATACCCGAAAATCTACCCATCGCCGCCTATCAAACCATCCTGCAAACGGCGCTTCAGCAACACCCGGTAATCATCGTCTGCGGAGATACCGGCTCCGGTAAAACCACCCAGCTGCCTAAAATGGCCGCCCTAGCACGCCCTGCGGCACGCGGACTCATTGGCATCACCCAGCCGCGCCGCCTCGCAGCGGTGGCCATGGCGCGGCGTCTGGCCGATGAAGTGGGCTCCCCAATCGGCGACATCGTAGGCTATCAACACCGCTTTGAACGAAACGTTTCCAAGAACACTCGATTCAAATTCATGACCGACGGCGTCCTCCTGGCCGAAACACAGGACGACCCGCTTTTCCGCCGTTACAGCACGCTGATTATTGATGAAGCGCACGAGCGGAGCCTTAATATCGATTTCCTGCTCGGCCTGCTCAAGCGTATCCAGCCGCGCCGGCCGGATCTGCGGATCATCGTCTCCTCCGCCACACTCGATGCAGCGCGCTTCGCTGAGTTTTTTGGCGGAGCACCCGTCATCTCCGTCCCTGGCCGTCTCTACCCCATTGAGACCCTATGGATGGGCGAAAGCGAAGAAGATGAAACCGAAGAAGAATCCCTTCCCCGGCGCGTGGCCAACGCCGTCGATGCCGCCGGAACAGATTCCGGCGATATCCTTGTCTTCCTGCCGGGCGAACGGGAAATCCGCGATACCATGGCCGTGCTGCAAGGGCGCAACCTGCCGCGGACAGAAATCCTGCCGCTGCTGGCCAGCCTCCCGCCCGGAGAGCAGGCACGCGTCTTCAAACCTTCCGCCTGCCGACGCATCGTGCTGGCCACCAACGTGGCCGAGACCTCCGTCACCATCCCCGGCATCCGCGTTGTGATCGATTCCGGCCTCGCGCGCATCAAACGCTATTCCCCTCAGCGGCATGTGCAAACCCTGCGCATCGAGCCTATCAGCCAAGCCAGCGCACGTCAGCGAATGGGGCGCTGCGGGCGCGTGGGCCCGGGGCTCTGCATCCGACTCTATTCCGAGGCAGATTATGCCCGGCGTGAAGCTCATACCCCGCCAGAAATCAAGCGTACCGCCCTGGCCGGAGTCATCCTTACCATGGCTCACTTACGCCTCGGCGCCATTGAGCGCTTTCCTTTTCTGGAACCACCGACCGGCGCAGCCATCCGTGAGGGGCTTCGGGAGCTGCTGGAGCTTGGAGCCATTGCCCGTGCCGTACCGGCAGCCAATACCGCTGAACCGCCCGCCGAGCAAACTCCGCGCCTGACAGAGATTGGGCGTGCATTGGCAGCCTTTCCGCTGGAGCCGCGCTTCGCCCGTATTCTTCTGGCTGCCGAAGCCGAGCAGAGCCTGCGCGATGCCCTCACCGTGGTAGCCGCCATGGCCTGTGATGAACCGCTTCTGCGCCCGTTGGAAAAAACCGCCCAAGCCGATCAGCAGCATGCCCGCTTCCGCTGCGCCAACTCCGACTTCAATGGCCGCCTGAAGCTCTGGGCATGGTGGCATGACCCCTCACAAGGCACCAGCGAAACACAACGCCGTAAACGCTGCAAGGCCGCCTTCGTCAGCTATCCCAAAATGCGGGAATGGGCCAACATTCGCACCCAACTGGAAGAGCTTTGCCGCAGCCGTGGGCTTCACACCGAAGCGGCGCACGGCGGAGAGGGCGGGCTGCACCGCGCCCTGCTGTGCGGGCTGCTCTCCCGTATCGGGCACTACGACAGCGAAGCGCGCGACTATCGCGGCGCCTTCGCCATCCGGTTTAGTCTTTTCCCGGGAAGTGCACTGGCCAAACGGCAAGAGCGCCCAACGAATGCGGAAAGACCGCGCAAGCCGCCCCGCGGAGAAGACAGGCTTCCGGAATCGCGCGAATGGGTGTTGGCTGGAGAGCTGGTGGAAACCTCGCGTCTCTTTGGGCGCATGGCCGCCTGCATCGACCCTCGCTGGATTGAACCCATTGCAGGAGCGCTCTGTAAAGTGCACCGGCACTCGGCCTTCTGGGATGCCGAGCGGGGCTTTGTCCGCGTGCATGAAGATGTGCTGCTCTTCGGGCTGCCATTGGTTTCAGGGCGTCTGCGCGATTTGTCGCGGCTCGACCCGGCAGCAGCGCGGCGGTTCTTTATTGCCGATGCGCTGATGGTGCCGGGCGCCATTCGAAACCCTCCTGTATGGCTGCGAACCAACTGGCAGCGGCAGCAGCTCCTGGAGCAGATGGTGGCTCTGCGGCGAGAAGGACGCGATGCCTTACATGACGCGCTCCTGGCCTTTTATGAGGAACGCCTGCCTCAAACCATTTGCAATGCCCCCGCACTAAAACAATGCCCGCCGCTGCCGCTGGAAGGGGAAGCCTTTCAGGTGGAAGCTGCTTCGCTGCGGGACTTTCCAGAGACAATCACCGTCTGCGGGCACGCCTTCCCGCTCGTTTATAGGCATGCTCCCGGTGCGCCTGATGACGGTGTGACCCTGGAAGCTACGCCCGAAACACTGCATCTCCTGGCCGATTGGCACGGAGAGTGGCTGGTGCCTGGGCTACTGCCCGAAAAAGTCCTCTGGCTCCTCAATGCTCAGCCCAGCCGAATACGCCACGTCATCGGTTCGCTGCCGGAAGCACAAAGCCTCTTTCTTTCCCGCGCCAAGCCCTATGCCCGCGGGCTGGCGGAAACACTCTTCCGCGTGCTGTATGAAGAAAAAGGCGTTCGCGCCGATGAAAGCCTGTGGGCGGAAGACCGACTCCCGGCACACCTGCGCATGAACTTCCGTGTGGTTCGCAAGGACGGCTCCGTGTTGGGGCAAGGGCGCCTGCTCAAGCCTCTGATCGAACTCTTTGCCGAAAACCAAACACAAAAGCCAAAAGCCGCCTCATTGGACGACCCCGCGCTGGCACGGCTGGCCAACCGCCGGGAATGCCTGGAAAAACTGAGTCTGCTCGGTGGGAACCGCTGGGCAGCCTATGCCCAGCTCCCCGCACTCCCGGCCAACGTGAAAGCCTTCGTCCGTACGGCCGGCATTGACATGGTTCGATTAGGACGCGATCTGTTCACCCGAACGTTGGAAGAAACGTTCCTGAACACACCCGATGACCCCACCGATGAAGCAGCCCTGCAAGCGCGTTACGCCGCCCGCAAAGGGCGCGTGGCACAGGAAGCCGCCGAGCTCCGCCGCCAACTGCTCTTTATCCTCTCTGAAACCGCACGGCTTGAAACCCAAATCCAGCAAGCCACGGGGGTCTACCCCGACACACAGGAAGGACTCCTCGATCAATTGGCCTGGCTTGTCTTTGACGGGTTTATTGCCGTTACGCCCCAATCGTGGCTGAACGCATACCCCGCTTTTCTGCGCGGCGCGGCAGAGCGTCTGGAGCGCGCGCGCAACAACCCGGCTGGCGACCGACGCAAAGCCGAAACCGTCCAGCGGCACTGGGCACGCTATGAAGCCTTTGTCTCGCAAGCGAAAAAGTCACGCCATAATCCTGTGGCGCTTGCAGCCTATCGCTGGGCGGTCGAATGCTTTCGGTTAAGCACCTTCGCGCCGGGCGTGCCGCCGCCGGAACGTTACTCCGAAAAGCAACTGGATGCACTCTGGGCTCAAGCTATGGAGCCCCGCTAAACCGCCAACACAGCGCAGCGGTTCAGCAAAACACCCGTTCCACACGCGAGCCGATCGAGCAGATAATGTCATACGCATGGGTGCCCTTCAGGTTCGCCCAGTCCTGAACCGGAATTTCCTGCCCGCCATCCCGCCCCAGAAGCGTTACGGTGTCGCCCACCTGAGCCTCTGGGATATCATCCAGATTAACCGTAAGGTAATCCATGGAAAGACGCCCGACAATCGGCGCGGCGCACCCGTGAATCAAGACACAGCCCCGGTTGGAAAGTGCTAGCGGCAACCCATCGGCATAACCGGCACACACCGTCCCAACGCGCATCGGGCGGCGCGTACGATAGGTCTGCCCATAACCAATTGGCGTTCCTTCCGGAAGCTGACGGATCTGCGCCAGGCGCGTAGTCATGGTAAGCACCGGCTGAAGCGGCACGCGAAGCGAGCCGGCAGCGTCAAATGCACCGTGCAGGTTGATCCCGCTGCGCACCAGGTTGAATGGTGCAGCGCAGGCTTCCGGCGCGTTATTGATGGCATCAGAGTTTGCTGCATGAATCCACCGAAACGTAATCCCATCCTGCGCTGCGGCATCCAGTACAAAACGGAAACGCCTCAATTGTTCGCGCGTAAAAGAAGAGGCACTTTCATAAGCCAGAGGGAAATGCGTAAAAAGCCCCTCCAGCTCCAAACTCGGCAATGCCGCTGCCCGGCGAATAACCTCCGGCGCCTCCTGCCAGAGAATCCCAGCCCGCCCCATGCCTGTGTCGAGCTTGACATGGACGCGCGCCCGAACCCCAAGCCGCTGCGCCTCGGCGGAAATCGCCTGCGCCCCTTCAAGACTCACCAACGGAAGCGTTACCCCATGCTCCAACATAGGCGCAATCTCATCGGGCAAAATCCCGCTCAAAATCTGAACCGGCACCCCAAGCCCAGCCAGCGCCAGCGCCTCAAACGGCTCAGCCACAGCCAACCGCTCGGCTCCCGCCGCCACTAATGCCCGGGCTATCGGCCCCACACCCAACCCATAGGCATTCGCCTTGAGCACAGGCATCACCGCGCACGGCCGAACCAACCCGCAAACCGCCCGATAATTTTCCGCCAATGTGGCCAGATTCACACGAAGTGTAACACGATGCTGCATCTAAGCCAGCCTTTCTGAAACCCGGCGGCGACCTGAATCCACCCCTCAAACGGAAGGCTGCCCGCGCTCCGTCTTGCCTCCAATACGCGGAACCGCCGCGATCAAACGCTGCGTATAGGCTTCCTTCGGGTGAAGCAGCACGTCCGTTGCCGGGCCACGCTCAACAATCTGCCCCTTATACATCACAATAATATTGTCCGCAATATGTTCCACCACGCCGATATCGTGCGTAATAAACAAATAGGCCAGCCCATACTTCGCCTTGAGCTCCATGAGCAGATTCAGCACCTGAGCGCGGATGGAAAGATCCAGTGCCGATACGGCCTCATCGCAAATGATCAGCTTGGGCTTCAAGGCCAGCGCCCGCGCAATGCAAATCCGCTGGCGCTGCCCGCCCGAAAACTGGTGCGGATAGTTGTAGAGTACATCCGCCGGCAGCCCAACATCATGCAGCAGCTCAACCGCCGCCGCTTCGGCATCCTTCGGCTCAATCAAGTGGTGAACCAGCATTCCCTCTGTGAGAATATCCAAAATGGAGTGCCGGGGGTTCAGCGTGGCGTGCGGATCTTGAAAGACCACCTGCAAATCCCGCCGATACTGCAAAAGCGCACTGCCCCGAAGCGAAAAAACCTCTTTCCCCAAGAACTTCACATGGCCGCTGTGCGCCTTTTCCAAACGCAGAATCGTCCGCGAAAGCGTGCTCTTGCCGCAGCCGGACTCTCCCACCACGCCCAGCGTCTCCCCTTCATGCATGGTAAATGAAACGCCGTTCACGGCCTTCACATAGCCAGCCGTTCGAGCAAAAATCCCCTTCTTAACGGGAAACCATGTGTTTAGACCGCTCACTTCCAGCAACGGCGGCGCATCCGGGACGCCGGGCTGCTTATGCTCCGCGTGCTGCCCGCCCATGAACGCCGGCTGAACCGGCTCCTTGAGCGTGATGATGCGCGCATCAGACTTGCCGAATGGGTTTTTCTGTTGAAGAGCCATGAGGGCGTTCCTTTTCGCGAGAACGGAAGAAATCGCGCAGAGCGTGCGCCTCTCAGCCGGAAGCGCACCACCTGCCGGCACAAGGCCTTACGAACGGTAGTTCGGGGCTTCCTTGGTAATGGTCACATCATGCGGATGCGCCTCGCGCACGCCATTGGCCGTTACGCGATAGAACTTGCCGCGCTCCTGCAGCTCGGCAATCGTTTTACATCCGCAATACCCCAATGAGCTCTTCAACCCGCCGCAGAATTGCGTCATGATCCGATGCACCGGCCCGGAATAGGGCACCATGCCTTCGATACCCTGCGGCACAAGCTCGTCTTCCGCCTCGTTGTCCTGGAAGTAACGGGCGCGCGAGCCCTTCCCATTCTTGAGCGCAGCAAGCGACCCCATCCCGCGATAGACCACATACTGCCGCCCGCCGTTGAGAATCTTTTCGCCCGGAGATTCTTCCGTCCCCGCCAGCACAGAGCCCAACATCACGCTGTCTGCGCCCGCCACAATGGCCTTGGGCACATCTCCCGAAAGCTTGATGCCGCCATCGCCGATCACGGGGATCGAGCCTTCCAACGCCTTGCGGGCATTGTAAATTGCCGTCAGCTGCGGAATCCCCACGCCGCACACCACGCGCGTGGTACAGATGGAGCCCGGGCCAATCCCCACCTTGACAGCGTGCGCCCCCGCATCACGCAGAGCAACCGCCGCCTCCGATGTGGCAATATTGCCGGCAATGATATCGATCTCCGGAAAATGCTTTGCAATCCAGCGCACCATATCCATGATACCCTTGGTGTGCCCGTGGGCAGAATCCACCACCACCACGTCCACCTCTTCCTGCGCCAGCCGCTCCATGCGTTCATAATCTCCCGAACCGCCGGAAACTGAGGCCGACACCCGCAGGCGATGTTTACTATCCCGGTTATAAATCGGATTCTGGTTTTCAATCAGCTGCTGAACATCCGTAAATGAATAGAGCCCGGCCAACCGCCCCTCGGCATCCACCAGCGGCAGTTTCCCTATTTTATGCTCGCGCATCAGGCGATAGGCCTCTTCAAGCGTTGTTCCAGGCTTTCCCGTAACCGCCGTCCGCGTCATCACCTCCGAGAGCTTCTCAGATCCGCGGTCGGAATAACGCAAATCCTTACCCGACACCATGCCCACCAGGCGATCCGCATCGTCCAGAATCGGGAACCCGCCGAACTTCAACCCCCGCCGCCGCTTCTCTGCCAGCAGGAACCCAACCTCGTCGTTCGCGTGAAAACAGACCGGCTTGGCGATCAACCCGTTCAGATAATGCTTTACCCGCGCCACCTGCGCCGCCTGCTCCTCCTCCGTCAGGTTCTTATGAATACAGCCAATTCCGCCGGCCAACGCCATCGCAATCGCCATTGGAGCCTCGGTAACCGTATCCATCGCCGCGGAAATAAAGGGAATATTCATCTCCACCCGGCTCGTCAGGCGCGTCTTCAACGAAGTATCATCCGGAAGAAAATCTGCATATTGCGTGACCAGCGTTACATCATCATACGTCAGCCCCTCAAACGGGAACTGCTCCATAAACTGCTTCAAATACGCATTCATCATCGTAGACGCTCCTTATGCTCTGCTTTCCCTCAATTATATAGCAAAAACCGCCTTAAAACGCAACTCTTTCCACACAGCAAACCCCCTTAAACGAAGCGGTTCGGCACGCTTGCCGCCACACAAAAGCAAACAGGGCGGAACGACTTTCATCAAGCCTCCTCACGCAGAAAGCCCTTGCGCGAATCCTCCCCCTGCTATGTTACAATGCTCAGCACTGCGCAAAGAGATGCCCATGCCCCTAGAAAACGGCATGCAACGACCTGCCCCACATGGCTCTGTAAATGCCATTGCCCCCGCCATCGGCGAAACGCTTGCCAGAAGCGATGACATGGGCAGTAAAATCCCCGCGCCGCAGGCCGCCAGCCCCATCCTTGCAAGCCTCCCGGGCAGACCGCAAAGGAAATACTCAAAATGACACTCCCGCCATGCCGCAAAAGCCTTCTCTGCCTCTTCATCTCCCTGCTCTTTGCGTTGTGTTCCGGCTGTATAGACAACCTTACAGAGCAGCCTACGTAGCCACCCCACCCTCCTCCGCACTTGGCGACACCTTCTTCTCCGGCGAGCCGGGGGAAGTAGAGATTCGCCCGGTAACCACGGAAAACGGCGTGCTCACGGCCATGGAGCATGGGTTCCTCCCTATCGGAACCGCCACGTTTACAGGTGCCCATTGCCCGTGGAGCTGTGCAATAGACGTGGCTGAAGAGGTGAGGGCTGATCTCATCCTCATGGATGAGACCTTTGAACGAGAGGGCACCCGCCCCTCCGTAATCTTCCTCCCCTCCTACAGTCATTCCTATTCTTCCGGCACCGTCTATAACACCCGGAACACTGCCTACAATACGAGTTCCTACTGTGCCTCTTCCTCCACCACAACGCTCTCCGCCGTTCCGATAGAAGTGCACGTAAACTTCTTCAAACAAAGTGCCCTGTTCATGCGCAAAGGGAATTTCTCCAGATTTTATGGAGCCATTCTTTATCAGCCTCCGCACCTCCCCGATGAGGCAGCCAACGCAGAAATCCCCGTAACCATCCTGGCCATTCTAAGGGGGAGCCAGGCCGAGAAGGATGGCCTCCGGCGCGGCGCACGCGTCGCGCGCATCAATGGTTCACCTATCACCACGCGCCAAAGCTATCTTCCCTTCCAGAAAGCCCCCCAGAGCATCCGCACCATCGAGGTAAAGCCATGACCCACACAATCCTTCCGGCGTCCCTCCATAGAAAACGCGCGCGCCGTATTGGCAACGCCGCGAAAATCTGCTGCACCTGCCTTGCGCTTCTGCTGCTCTTTCTCGGCAGTGGCTGCATCTCCGTTGACTGCGGCTATTCGCCCAATGTTGCACTTGAGCAGAACGCCTTGTCTACGCCCCAGAGGTTCCCCATCATCTACTCCGTTAGCCTAGACATCTTCAGAACGGACATCCTCTTCGCCCCAACCCTTAAAAGTCTCCGCGAAAAAGTCCGCCTTGCCCTTACGCACAGCGGGCTCTTTGAATCTGTAACCTATGTGCCCGAAGTCAAGCGTGATGCCTACCACATCGCCTTCCGTTTTTTCTCGGCGCACAAGATGAAACCGACGACTTCACGATCGGCCTTATCAGCGGATATACCCTTTGTATCATCCCCACTTGGCAAGAAACCACACTCGATGGCGATGCCACTCTTTACCTGCGCGGAAAACCGGTTTATGCCATTGGAAAGGCAGAAAAGCAACGCGTTGTCGTCTGGCTTCCCTTCGCCGCCATCGGCATTTTCTGGAATAATGCGGTAGGATGGCACTACGTTGAAAAAGGCGTCATCAATGGTCTCATCAACGACCTTGGGCGTTTTCACAAAGCCTCCTACCTCGCCCCCGCCACCTGATAACCCAAAAACCGTTTAATTCCATCGCACCGTCTCCCCGAAAAAGTCAACACACCAAACCTCGGTGCCACCGCTCCATCAGAAACCGGCAAATGGCGCGCCTGGAGGGATTCGAACCCCCGACCCGCGGCTTAGAAGGCCGCTGCTCTATCCAGCTGAGCTACAGGCGCAACAGATGTTCCATCTCACACACGGCTTAACGCCCTTCCAACCGGGAACGGTTGGAAAGATCACCCCACATCATCCAATCTTCATCATTATCTTTCGGGAAGGCGCGGAGCCATGCCCCAAGCGAGATCCGAAAGTCTGAATCATGCTTCCATCCATCCTCCGAAGTATACGACGGCAGGTAGCCAACGTTGCATCGGAAGCTGATGCAGTCAAGATTATACTGCAAAAAGCCGCCCACTTCCTCAAGATCTTCACGCTCGGTATTATACCTGGCATAAAGCGACCAATCGAGCGTATCGCACAAATGATGCACAAAGCCGCCATAAATCACACTGTCTTTAATGCGATCTTTCCAGAAGTAATCATAGACCTCGTGGTCTCGGGTTAAATACCCGGCATACAGCGTCATGCGAGAGAGTTCATAACGCGCATTGATATCCCAGAGCGCCAACCGGTTTTCTTCAGGGTCATATTGAAAATCGGTATCAATCAACAGACGGCGAATCGGCGCATACGACCCGGAAAGCCCCAGAACACGCAGCCCCGTCTCCTCCTTTTCTCGATGCACGCGCCCCCGCAAATTATCGCGCCCAGGCTGATCCCGATGCTCCCACCGAACCCAGTGATCCTGATCCTGGAAAACGTAAACACCATAAAGATCGGCATCCAGCAGATCCGACAAGCCATCCTTTTCACGCCGTTGCAACAGATTCCGCACACCGAAGCGAAGCCCGGCATACCGATGCGCGGGGGTAAGCCCATCCGAACGGTAACGATCCCGCCACTCATACGCCTGATCCAAACGGTCAAACGCATAGGGCTGATCTTCCGCCTTTGCCTGAGATGCAGGCACATACGTCAAATCCAAGTAAGGAATCAGCGTATGGCGAAGCGTCGTAAAGTCGCGCCAATACCGAGCCTGCAAGGTCATACCCAACTCAAAAAGGGAACGAAACAGCGATCCGCCGTCCGGAGAATCACCATAATAGGTGCCGCGCCACCCCGCGCGGGGCGTAAGCGTAAAGCCCCCGCCCAACGCAATCGGCCTGCGGAGAATATGGCGGGAATCCACCCGCAAGGTATCATAATACGCCCAATTACCCGGTTGCCACCGATAGGCGGCGCTCCAGGAGTCATCATATTTGGCAGGCTGGCGCTGCAGCCACCCCACCGCCGTCTGCGACTCATAGTAAAGTGCAGGAAGACCAAAGACGTTCCGGGGAAGCACATCCATCCGAAGCTCCGGCAGGCGGCGGGTTCCGGCGTAGAACGTGTTGATCGGCCCCATGACCGCAAGCGACGCCACCCAGGCGTTCTCGCGATGCTCGTAGTTGGCAATGCCGAGGGGCTGCGCACGCTCCCGAACAGCCTTCTCGTTGTAATCTTCCCGGAACTGTGAATCGCTGACCCCTTCTCCGGCGATCGACAAGAAGTCGCGCGGCGTAAAATCGAGCCGTTCCTGCAACCCGATTGACCACCGATGTTCATTATAGGAGCTTTGCCAATTGCGATCCTCCCCATCCTGCTTATCCTGATGATTGGCATAATAGAGGAAAAGGCGCCCCCACTGGCGGGTATCTTCGCCAAACATGCCCACCGTGCTCCAAGTAAGCTCCTGCCCAACCGCCGCGCCGTACTTGCTGCGCAGGTCAAGAATGCTCTTACCGTAAAGCAGCGATTCGCGCTCTACACTCCCGGCAATCGGATAAACGTAGCCCGCGCGAAGATACGCCCCCCACTTACCGGTGTAGCCCGGCATGAAACGCCACCCATAATGTGTATTCAGATCACGGTAATAATAGGGCATCCACGCCACCGGAACACCCAAAAAACGCCCCACCGCATGGCGCAGCTCAACAAACTCACGGTCTTTATAGCGCCCGTCTCCGGTAACCGACCAGTGCCAGGACGAGGGCTCGTTCGTGCACGTTGTGATCGTGGCATTTCGAACATAAAAGACGCCATCTTCATCACGCACCACATCTTCCCCGGCAGCAACCGTCCAAGTGCCCAGCCGCAGGAGCCCTTTCCCCAAAAGCCCCTCTCCTGTGCGATAATTGAAAGAAATCTGTTCCCCGTGCCAGGCTCCGCCGGATTCAGAAACAATCTCCACATGCCCTTCCGCGTGAATATCCCCGGAAGCCGCATCATACGACGCCCGATCACACCGCAGAATGATATCCGAAAAACGAACCTTCACATGCCCATCAAGCGTGGCACGATTCGTTTTCCGATCCGCCCCCATCCGATCCGCCGACACCTCAATGTCGCCAGCTTCCTGAATAGACGGCAGTGCCAAACCAATCCGCTCAGCCAGGCCGCCAATCTCCACCGCCGGCAGACATGCCGCCCAGCCCACTACCGCAGCAGCCAACAGGCTTTTCAGCGGCCAAGCCGCCCGGATTCTGCCATTCATAACATCCTTTCGCTCGCGCGAACCCAATTGCCCACAGGGCTCCACCCCGTGCTCGCAGCGCCTCTTCCGGGCGCCCCTTTCAACGGCACGCGCCGGATCTACCCAGCGCATACCCTGCCGGCACATCACACCGCCCGACTTTCCGAAACGGCGTAAAGCACCTTACCGTCCTTATCCAGAATGGCAAACGATTCCGGATGGCGCGCCACCTCACTCTTAAACGTCAATCTGCCGGAGTACCGCCGCTGCATTTCCACCAGCATCTGCTCGTCTTCATTCCGTAAGCGCTCCATGACCGATGGCGCCACCAGCACCTGCAGCTCCGTCTCTCCCGGCACGCCCTGCTGGCGGCGCATCACCGCCGCAATCTGCCGTTGGATATCCACCGACAGCGCCAACGGGCTCTTGATCACGCCATGTCCCTTACAATACGGGCAATCAATGTACATCTGCGACAGAAGGCTCTCTTCCTGGCGCTGCCGAGTCATTTCCATCAGCCCCAGATCCGAAATCGGGAGCACATTCGTGCGGGCGCGATCCCGCCGGACAGCCGCCTTCATTGCTTTGTAAATCTGATTCTGATGCTTACGGCTCTTCATGTCGATCAGGTCAATTACCACCAGCCCGCCAATGTTCCGCAACCGCATTTGCCGAGCCACTTCCTCCACGGCCTCCAGATTCACCTCCAGAATCGCCTCTTCCTGCGAGCCCTTTCCACGGTGCCGCCCCGTATTTACATCCACCGCAATCAGCGCCTCCGTCTCATCGATCACCAGGTAGCCCCCACTCTTCAGGTTCACCTTCCGGCGGAACGCTTCCTCCATCTGCGTCTCCACCCCGTAATGATCAAAAATCGGCAAATGCCCTTTGTACAGCTCTATCACGCGGCGGGCGCGGCGGGATATCCGCCCTGCCACTTCACGAATCCGCGTGTACGCCTCCTCATCATCAATCGTCACGCGGTCAATATCCTCCGTCAGCCAATCGCGCACCACACGCTCCACCAAGTCCGGCTCAGAATAGACACATGCCGGAGCATGCAGCGTTTTGATGTTGTTCTGCAGCTGCCCCCACACATCCAGAATATTACGCAGATCACGGCAGAATGCACGCTGGTTTGCCCCCGCGCCCACCGTCCGCACAATAATACCCACTCCCGGCGGCAGCGGCAGCCGATCCAAAATCTTCTTCAGGCGAAGCCGCTCCTTGGCATCGGCAATTTTGCGCGATACGCCGCGCGTTGACTTCGCCGAAGGCATCATCACCAGATACCGCCCAGGCAGCGACAGGTTGGCCGTTACACGCGGCCCCTTGGTGCCGATCGGCCCTTTGGTCACCTGTACAACAATCTCACTCCCCGGGGGAAACCGTTTCGCAATTTCTTCATTGGAAATGCGGCGGCGCTTCGACGAACGGCCTTCATCCTCATCATCCAGCCCCGCCTCCTCATCCGGAATCATGTCCCAATAATGCAGAAATGCATTCTTCTTGAGACCGATATCCACAAACGCAGCCTGCAAGTCATGCTCCAAATTCTGAATTCGCCCCTTGAAAATGCAGCCCACCAGGCGCTCTTCCATCGGGTGCTCCACCTGGAACTCCTCCACGCGGCCATTTTCCACCACCGCCACGCGTGTTTCCAGCTTTTCCACATTCACCACAATTTCACGCTTCTTGCTCTTTCGCTTAAATAACCAACCAAACATAATGCTCTTCCTGTCTGCAAATCCATCCCTCAGCGCCGGAAAAACGCCTCTGCCGTCCGCCCATGAACAGCCACGCTCTGCAAGATGCCCATCGCCGCCAGCATCACGAGCATAAACGTTCCGCCCTGACTGATAAACGGCAGCGGCAAGCCTGTAATCGGCACTATCCGCACTGTCATACCTATGTTAATAAAAACATGGCAAAAAAGCAAGGTTACCACCCCTACACACAGCAATTTTCCCAAATCATCCACACATCGCGAGGCGATAATCACCCCCGGAAGCAAAATCCCCAGCACATACACCGCCAACAGGACCACGCCGCCCACAAACCCAACCTCTTCCGCCACCACCGGGAAAATAAAGTCGTTGATGCTCACCATTCCCGGTAAATACCCCAGCCGATGCTGCACCCCCTGGCCATACCCTTTCCCAAACAGCCCCCCGCTCCCTACAGCAATCTCACTCTGATACGCATTATATCCATCCCCATGAATATCCCGCATCGGGTAAAGGAACGTCTCCACCCGTTTAATCTGATGCTCCCGCAGCCCCGTCAGCCTTAATGCCGCCTCCGTCTGCGCAGGCGAACGCCCTTCCGCCGTGGCCCACTTCACCACCCCCAACTCATACCCCGCCACCAACACCAATGCCAACACCCCAACACTCAACACCTTCGGCGATACCCGCGCCACAAACAGCATCGCCAGCACCGTCGGCCCCAACACCAGCGCCGTTCCCAAATCCGGCTCCAGCAGAATCAACACCGCCGGCGCCCCTGCCAACACCCCGCACAACAACAACCCGGGCACGCCTCGAAGCCGCTCCCCAAACCGCCCTAGCAGCCAGCTCAGCATCATCACAACCGCCAGCTTCGCCGGCTCGCTCGGCTGCAACCCCCATAACCACCTCCGCGCCCCCAGCCGCTCCACCCCAACTCCCGGAATCAACACCAACACCAATGCAGCAAACACCCCGCCATACACCCACGGCGCAAACGCCGACCAACGTCGATAATCCCAAAACGCCAATCCCAACATCAACACCACCCCCACCGCAGCAAACCCCATCTGCCCCACCCACACTTGCTGCAACGCCAGCGATGGCCGCGATACACACGCTGAACGCACAAACGCCACCCCCACCGCCGGCAGCAAAAGCGCCGCCGCCAGAACCGCCCAGTTCAGCCGTCTGCACTTCTCCGAAAAAGTTAAAACACCATCGTCCTTCATAGCGCCTCAGTATACCAAACCCACATTCCTCCCCGCCGCACCCATCAGAAAAGATCTCTCAACACCCGGCTCTACACACGTATCCATCAGACACTGAGATCCGCCGTCTACCCCATCACCCCCTGCTGCTCAGACATGGCGCAAGGTGAATAAGAGACCCTACCGGGGCACATCCAACTCCGCCCCGGAACCGAGGCGGAGTTGGGGCAGGTTCACTCCTAGCCCGCCCCGGGGCTCAACCAGTCTGCCAGGCAAACAATAAAAAGAGCCGAGCACACTACCCTAGACGCGTTGCTCATCCGGGACAGGATCTGGCGTTCAATCCTCTGCGCTCAGGTATCCCGAAAGACATGTGCCCCTCCACGCGAATAAAGCCGCTGCTCCATCCATTCACACGGGAACCTCTTCCGCCCCGCACCTTCCGGGACTTGCGGTAGACGTGTGCGAAACCATCGCCCTATTCCAAAACCACCCCCGCCCCGTCGCAGGCTGGGAGCCTATCCCGCTCACCTGTCTCCACGCGCAGTAAATGATACAAAAAGGCGACGGACAGATGTCGTCGCCCAGATTTATACCAGATTTATATAAGCTTTGAGATGCAACCATTCCCGCACACTCAGCGCCCGCCAGGGCCGCCCGGCCCACCGCCCATGCGGGGGCGAAGGCCGCCGGTTGCCTCATAGACATCAGATACCAACTGAACAAAGTCCGCCGATTCCGACTGCGAGAGCCCCATCGACGTGGCCATTGCTCCCAGGAGAGCCGAGCGCTCGGCCGCGCGCAGAGAGCGGACGGCATCAAACGTTTCGCGCATGGCTTTGTGTTGTTCCTCGGAGGGCTGCTCGCCCGATTCCCAAAGCGCGCGCATCTGCTCTTCCAGAGCCGTCTGACGAGCAAGCGCCTCAACGAACTGCGTATGCGTTTTGCGCTGTTCATCAGAAAAGAGCGAAAGATCCACATCGCCCAAGAAGCTGTCGCGCGCTTCACGCGCCTGCGCAATGGCCTGTGTAAAGCGTTCACGCCGCTCCATCTCGGCCTTATACCGCTCCGGATCGTTTTTCTTCATCTCCTCCATCCGCTCCTTCCAGGATTGGCGGCGAGAGCGATTCGCAGGGGGTGTGGGCTCGGCAGGGATTTCATCTGCTTTTCGAAGCGCGGCGAGCTCTTCTCTGAGCACCGTACGCTCCGCTTTGAGCGCATCCACTTCCGAAAGAGCTTTGGAGAGCGCCAACGCATCGGCGTGGAGCGTTTCCTCCGCCACACGGGGCGCGGGTGCCACAGAGCGTTGAGCCGGTGCTTCTGCAGGAGAAGGCGGCGCAAGGAAGTGGCCGGCGGCGAAACTGCCGGCCATTAAAGCCACAATGGCAACCATCAAGATTGGATATTTCAGATTCCCAGTTTTCATGGGTCTATTGTAACACAGCCTCCTCACCAAACCGAGCGCCCGAGCCATCACACGGGGGGCGCATGCTGTTGTATGCAAGCAGCGCGATGCACACTCCGGGTGTTATTCCGCCCGCTCGGGAATCTCTCACTGCCCACCGCGCCTAAGCACAGGCGTAACCATTCGGGGCAGCCCGGCGGAGGAGACCATGCCCCCAATCGATAACGCGCCAGCAGCCCATCATACAAGGGCTCCGTTTTTCTCCAGGTGCAAAAAAAACGCGTAACCACGTCCAACGAGAGAGAGAGGTGGCGATACCGATAGGTTCCGGAGGCCACTGGCTCTCCGTCTTTGTAAACTACGACCTGCGCCCACGAAAGATAGCGGATAATAAGCCAGGAACAACACACATCATAGGTAACGACATAACCCGGCCCGGGCGTTGCCCGATCGGAAATCACCCAGGAAACATGAAGCCCCCGCGCTTCAAATACATCGGCCAACACCGAGGGAAAGTCATCCACCCGATTCTTCAAATGACCAATGACTCTGACCGACTGAAGCGAGGCATCATACGGCAACGCCATGATGCTCTAGCTGTGGCACCCGCAGCAGGCGAGCATCCCCACGGAAAACATCCCCATCAGAATCCGTGCCATCCTTTACCCTTTCATCATCGTCATTCAGGAGCCCGCCGCGCCGCCTCAGCGGCAGGCCAGAAATGCACGGGCGTTCGCCGCCGTGCGTTCAGCAATTTCCCGCTCAGAGGCGCCCAGCAGGCGAGCCACTTCGCGCACCACACAGCGCAGATTGCCCGGCTGATTGCAGAGTACATAGGGCTGCCCCAGCACCAGCGGTTCCCCGCCAATAGGAAAACGATCCGGAGAATCGGTCTCAACCAGAAGCCGCTCCGGCGGAATGTGAGGAACGAGGCGAGGCAGGACTTTCGCCCCCGGCGCTAACAGACTTCCTCCCACGCTCAGCCAGATATTGGAGGAGCGAAAGACCGGCAGATTCAACAATTCAGTCGAGAAACTGACACCGTGAAGCATCCAGGCCGGAATTCGCTTCAGCCACGGCTCAATAAACCGCAGAAGTCCCGCCCAGGCGCGTGCGCCATGAAGCACCACAGGGCGCTCCAACGCGGCGGCCAAATCCAACTGGGCAGCAAGTGCAAAGCGCTGCTGGGCGCCCCCATCCACAACCCGGCGAATTCCGTCAAGCCCAACTTCGCCCACAAGCGCCTGCGGGTCGGCAGAGAGCACACAGCGAAGCTTTTCCTGCCAATCGGGCGGAGCCACACTCACGAGCCATGGGTGAAGCCCAAACGCGGAGGTTACCTCCAAGGAACAAACCACTTCCATGGGCCACTCCTCAGGCCGAGCGGCACAATCAATACAAGCCGTCACCCCAGCCTCCAGCGCATCTTTCACAAACTGCCGATGATAGGGCAGGATGCGGGCATCGCGCAAATGGAGATGAGCATCGAACATGGCAGAAACACCGGCGCGTCAGGCCTGCCCGGGAGAAACAGGCCAAAAGACTTTAGGTTCCGGGGAAAGATGAAGCATCTCAGCTGTTGGAAGCGCGGCATACCGCCGGCGCATCTCTGCAAGCGAATCGCCGCCCAGGCGCTCACACAGCGCAGAAGCCAGCTCAATTAGCATGACGGCTTCAATCACCACGCAGGCACGCGGCACCGGGCAAGTGTCCGAGCGCTCATACGTCGTCTGCGCAGGCGTAAGCGTAGCAAAGTCCACACTGGGCTGAGGCGTGAGCGTGGTAGGAATTGCCTTCATGGCCGCCCGAAGAACCAACGGCTGCCCCGTTGTCATACCGGCTTCCAAGCCGCCGCAATGATCGGTTGGACGAACGATTTGCCCCTCGCTCAAAAGGATCGGGTCATGCAGACGGCTCCCCTCCAGCTCGGTATTTCGAAAGGCCTCAGCAAACTCCACCCCTTTAATGGCATTAACACTGAGCACCGCCGCACCCAGGCGGGCATCCAGCCGGCGATCGGGCGTAACATAAGAGCCCAAGCCGATGGGAAGCCCTTCCACCACACACACAATCACCCCGCCCAACGTTTCCCCTGCACGCTTAGCGGCATGAATCGCCTGCAGATAAGCATCCTCCTGTGCAGTGTTCGGCGCCCGAACGGGGGAAACGGCGGCAAACGCAAGCGCTTCCGCCTGCGGCACAGAAACCTCCGGCACAGAGCCCAATGACGCCACAAAGGAGCCAGCCGTAATGCCGAAGTGCCAAAGAAACGCCCGGGCAATCGCCCCCACGGCCACACGGCAAGCCGTTTCACGTGCACTGGAACGCTCCAGCGAACAGCGAATATCGTCAAACCCATACTTGACGCAGGCAGCCAAGTCAGCATGTCCAGGGCGGGCAGTAGTATAGGCCGGCACGGCTCGCCCCTGCCAGGCAGCAAAATCGCGGTTTGGAATCGAAAGCGCAATAGGAGCACCGGTTGTACGGCCAGCCATCACGCCTGCCAGAATCC
Organism: uncultured Lentisphaeraceae bacterium; assembly: GCA_937892925.1. Taxonomy (GTDB): domain Bacteria; phylum Verrucomicrobiota; class Kiritimatiellia; order RFP12; family DVOR01; genus Spyradenecus. The sequence goes on along the minus strand of CALBHX010000108.1, from coordinate 6,590 downwards.
GTGCACGATCCGTTTCAATCGCCATGCGGCCGCCTGCGCCGGCCTTCAGTTGACGCCGCGCCAAATCCTCAGCCACAATGGCCTCATCCAGCGGCAAACCGGCCGGAACACCTTCTACAATCACCGTCAGGCACGGACCGTGAGATTCTCCTGCGGAAAGATAGTGAAATGCCATTAAAGTCCCCTCAGAACAACCATGTAATCACCCAGGCCGCAATCAGAAGCACCGTTAAAAGAACCCGGACGGCATTACGCCGTTCCGGGTCGCGTATTTCAATAAAGCGGTCATAAAGGCTTCGCCAGCTCATCACTCAACGCGCTTCCAAAGCCTTCACCTTAGCTTCCAAATCCGCCACTTTCCGCTTCAACTTTTCCAACATTCGCGGGAAGAGAAGCGTTTCAGCGAACTTCCGTTTAGGAATGGCAGGCGTTCCGGCAACGTATTCGCCTTCCGGAACATCTTCTTTAACGCCCGCCTGCGGCGCCACTTGCGCCCGTTCATGCACCGTAAGGTGCCCGGAAACACCCGCCTGAGACCAGATTAAAGCACCGGTCTCAATCTTAGCGCTCCCGGCAATGCCAGCCTGAGCGATGATGCCGACAAATGGCGCAATCTGAACATTATGGCCAATCTGCACCAAATTATCGATCTTCACGCTGTCACCCACCCGCGTACGCCCGAAACGAGCACGATCCACACAGGTATTTGAGCCAATCTCCACATCGTTTCCAATTTCAACGATGCCCACCTGCGGCACCTTGGCGATAACCGGCCCTTTCGGCCCGATCTCGACCGTGTAGCCATAACCATCCGTTCCAATCTTAACGCCCGCGTGCAGAATCACCCGATCGCCAAGAATACAGGCTTCACGGATATTGACTTGTGGGTAGAGATGGCAATCTGCCCCAATCCGGACATCCTGCGCAATAAAAACGAGGCCATCGATTACCGTATTGTCTCCAATGGAAACCCCGTCCTCAATCACCGTATAAGGGCCGATATAGAGATTCTTGCCCAGCGTAACCCGTTCGCCAATCACCGCCGTGGCATGAATGCCTGGGCGGCGGGTTACCGGCTTGGGCCCCAGAAGCGGCGCCAACGAGGCAAACGCCTTGTTTGGATCGTCTACCCGAATCAACACCGCCTGCGTTTCGCCTGCGTAATCAGGCGTCACCAACACGGCGGAAGCCTGCGTGGTCTTCATCTGCGGCGCATACTTCGGGTTGGCCAGAAACGAAACATCCCCGGCGCGTGCCTCCAACAGGCTGGCCATCGCATGGATTTCCACACCTTCCGGCGCCGCACACGAGCCATTCACCGCTTTGACTACCTCACTCAGCAGCATGCGGAACCTCCTCGCTTGCCGGCGCAGGCGTTTCGGGCTCGGCTGCCGGCTCGGGCTCAGCCTCCGTCTTAGGCGCTGCCGCTTCCGCCGGGGCAGAAACAGGCTCCGCCGGCTTCTCCTCCGCGGGTGCCGTCTCGGCCGTTTCTGCGGGCGTTTGTTCTTCCGGCTTTGCTGCGGGTTCCACCCCGGCAGCCTCACGCTCCCGCTTCAGCTCCTCAGGCAGCTTCCGGAATTTGGGGTTCTCCTCGGGAAGTGCCAGCACGCCATTGTAGTATTCCACAATGTGCCCCTTTTGGAAAAGGAACGCCACCTGACGTGCCAACACCTCAGGCTGAAGCTCTGGAACCGCTTCTTTCACCGCCGCCAAAAGTTCCTGCCGCGTACACAACGGGTGCTCCTTGACATAGTCCAGCGCAACGGCCAACTCCTTCACCACGTGCTCCGCCTTAAACGGCGTCAAGACCACATTGGCCACAAACTCCGGTCCGCGCGGATCATTTCCGCGGAAGAGGGTAAACTTCCGGTGGCGGAAGGCTCCGCGCAGGGCGAAAAAGAGCGAACGCGGATACCGCTGTTCATCCCGCAGCGTGAACTTCAAAAGCAACTTTAACGGCATGGAGGGCGACATTTGCGCCAGCGACACCGGCAGGCAAACATGCGTGGAAGATGTTATCTGTCCAGGCAAAATCTTCTGGCGGAAGAGTGCCTCCGCCTGATCGCGGCTGTAGGTGGGGCGCGTATCGGCGGCAGGAGCCTCAGGTGCGGGCGCCTCTCCTGCGTCAGCAGGCTCGGTCGGAGTTTCCGTCTGCGGCGCCTCGGTCTGTTTCAGGCGATACACCGTCTGCTTGGTGACCGACTGCTTCCACGCCTCAATCGATTCCGGATCCGTACGCATCTCCAGCGTGCGTGCGTAATCCTGCTCGCTCATACCGGCAGAGGCCGCCAGCTCCGCCAGGCGGTGCTTGTAACTGTGATGATTCGGAGCACCCACCCACTGCTCCGTCTTCGGGCACCACGCCACACGCGGAAATACGCCCGATGGCGGCTCACAAGGCTCTTCCGACACATCAAAGAAATCTTTCAAATGATCGGCCAGAAGATGGGCAACAAGCTCTGCCTCACTCAGCGCAACCAGTCCGCATGCCTTACAGCTCCAGAACTGCACGTCTGTTTCCGGCTTGGCTTCAAAACGCGCCAAGCACGCCTGCGGGTTCTCCAGAAACATGGAGACAAACTTCTTTACCGGAAAAGCCACGTGGGTCTTCTGCAGCGTCTTGATGATTGAGCCCAACGTCTTCTGGTTCGGCAAGATACGCAGTTCAGCATCCAACGGCTCTACCCACGGGCGGCGCGGAGGGCGCGGCTCGCCTCGGGCGGCACGCGGAGCCTCTCCCGAGAAGTCGCGGCGCGGAGGACGGCGGGCGCCATCCTCACCAGCAGACCGGCGGAAGGAAGCACGCTCCCCATCTTGCCCCCGGCGGGGCGGGCGGCTGTCTCCCTCCCGGCGAGGCGGGCGCTCCCGAAATGAGCCATCCCTACGTGGGCGCTCTTCGCGCCCTGTACGCTCATCATAGTTCTTGCCCTGATAGCGGCTAACATATTCATCGGCGGATTTCCGCGCCCAAGCGGGGGCGAAATCGAAGCCAAGACCTTCGGGTTTTTCTGCGTCGCTCATCTGCGTCGCGCTCCTTTAGGCCTGCCCCTGGGCGACAGCGGCCAAAAGGCCGCCGGCAAGCAGCAGGCGTTTCTGACGCTCCGACAAATCTGTCTTCACGTCGAACGTAGTGTTGTTGGAAAGATTGGTAACCGTAGCTCGGCCATTGCCGGCGATGACACTGCGCAGGGCATCAATCCGCAACCTGTCGCCTTGCGCCACACACGCGTAATCTTCCGGCCGGACGAACTCAAAGGGCACAATGCCAAAATTGATGAGATTGGCACGATGAATGCGCTCAATACTCTTGGCGATAACTGCACGCACACCCAAAAACATGGGGCAAAGCGCAGCATGCTCACGAGAGGAGCCCTGCCCGTAGCTTTCACCTGCGAGAATGATGTTGGCCGTACCAGCGTTCCGATTGGCCAACGCACGCTCATAAAATCCGGGATCGGTATGCTCAAAGACATACTTGGCGTATTCCGGAATATTCGATCGGTATTTCAGACGAGCTCCGGCGGGCATGATGTGATCGGTCGTAATCTTGTCGCCCACCTTAATGACCGCCTGCCCCTCCAGCTGCTCGGGCAGCGGCTTCCCGGCAGGCACCTGCCCAATATTCGGCCCGCGTAAGATCGGCGTTTCTGGGATGCCCTGACCCGCCGTTTCGCGATAAAGGAACATTCCGTCATCCACCGTGAACGCACCCGGCATCGGCACGTCAGGCACGTTGCATCCCCGCGGATCGGCAAACGCACCAACCAGCGCGGAAGCTGCCGCCGTTTCGGGAGAGACCAGATAAACCTTGGCCGACAGCGTTCCGGAACGCCCCTCAAAGTTCCGATTGCTTGTGCGCAGACAAACAGCGTTCGTGGCGGGGCTCATGTGTGCACCGATGCAGAACCCGCAGGCATTCTCCAAAATCCGACAGCCGGAGGCAATCAGCGCACTCAGCAGTCCTTCATCGGCCAGCATCCGCACCACCTGCTTGGAGCCGCAGGCAATCCCCACTTCCACATCGGGATGAACCTGCTTTCCTTTAAGCAGCAGCGCCACTGTTTTGATATCACGATAAGAAGAGTTCGTACACGAACCAATCAGAATCTGATTGACGCGCTGCCCTGCGTGCTCGGCCACGGTCTCCACGTTGCCGGGATTGTGCGGGGCAGCAGCCAGAGGCTCTAGCGTGGAGAGATCCAACTCCCACGTTTCGTCATACGCCGCATCATCCGCTTTCAACTCCACCCAATCGGCCTCACGCCCCTGCGCCTTAAGAAACGCACGTGTAACCTCATCGGAGGGGAAGACCGAGGTGGTTACGCCCAGCTCAGCGCCCATGTTGGCAATGGTTGCACGGCTTGGAACATCAAGCGCAGCAAGCGCCGGCCCATAATACTCAAAGACTTTACCCACGTTGCCCTTAGAGCCAAACCGCCGGAGCACGGCAAGAATGATATCTTTAGCCGAAACGCCGGGCGTAAGCCGCCCAACCAGCCGAATACCAACCACTTTTGGCCAGGCGATGTAGTAAGCACCGCCGCCCATGGCCACAGCCACATCAATGCCGCCGGCTCCCATGGCCACCATCCCAATGCCGCCGCCCGTGGGCGTATGCGAATCAGAACCAATCAGGGTTTTCCCCGGCTTACCGAAACGCTCCAAATGAAGCTGGTGGCAGATGCCATTGCCAGGCTTGGAATAGATCACGCCAATCTTTCGCGCAACGCTCTGAAGATAATCGTGGTCATCGGCATTTTCAAACCCAATCTGCACCGTGTTATGATCCACGTAACTCACCGAGAGCTCCGTCTTCACCCGGTCAATCCCCATGCTTTCAAACTGTAAATAAGCCATGGTGCCAGTAGCATCCTGCGTCAGCGTTTGGTCAATTCGAATGGCCACTTCCTGCCCAGGCACCGGCTCGCCGGAAAGTAAATGTGCGTGAAGGATTTTCTCTGTAACATTCATTCTTTCACTCGTTTCCACAAATTGCCCAACCGTTCACGAAACCGCGCGCCGCGCCTGCCAGACCCGCTTCAAAGTAAACCAAAACGGCGCCACATATACATAAAACAATGTAATCGGCACCAGATAGCAGCAACTGATAACTGCCGTCTTCGGCCCAATAAAAAGCCCAAGAAAAGCCAACACCCCAATAAACTGCCCCAATGGCGTGTTGGTGGGCTTAGGATATTTAAATGGGGACACCTGTAGCAGCAAACAAATCACGCAATTGGCATACATCAACCACGAAAGCCATCCGCCATCCTGCAGCGTAACCCACGCCGGCAGCGGATGCTCCGCACCAAATCCTTTCTTCCACGCCTCAATGAAAAGAACAATGCCGGCCAGACAAAGCGCATTCACGGTGATGGGCATCCCGGTGTAGCCGCTCATACCATGATCTTCATCGACCACTTTAAACCGCGCCAGCCGAACAGCTCCGGAAAGAACAATGGCCAACCCCACCAGAGCACCAATGGTGTGAACGTGCGCTCCAGGCGTAAAGTCGTGAAAGAGGTAAAAATAGACCAGCATCGCCGGGGCAATACCAAAGGCCGTGATGTCCACAAACGTATCGAACTCCGCACCAAAGAGCGTTTCCGCCTTGAGCCAGCGCGCCATGGTGCCGTCAATTCCATCAAGAATCATAGCCCCCAGAATGAGCAGCGCCCCCATATAAAAGTTTCCGGTAGACGAGAACAACACACTCATCAGACCGCAGAGCAGCGCCCCCGAGGTAACGGCGTTTACGCACACCACCCGGTTGGCGTGAGCCGATGGCTTTTTGATGTGAAGAATCTTGCGCATAATGATAACGTCCCCTCCTCTGCCATTATTTCCGCTTGGCAATCACCGTTTCACCGGCCACCACAGGGTCTCCGGGCTTCACACAGACCTCCACACGATCCGCCGGCAGCCAGATATCCATCCGGCTGCCAAACTTCATCATGCCCAAAATCCCGCCGCGGCGCACCGGCTGACCCTGCGTCAGCCAGAAGATCACACGGCGCACCACCGGGCCGGTAATCTGCTTGTGCAGACACCGAAGCCCATCCTTATCCTCCACCAACACCACGGAATGCTGATTATAAAGGCTCGAACGCTCGTCCATGGTCAACAAGTGCTTGCCATGCCGATATTCGCACAGCTTCACCACCCCGCCGATAGATAGGCGGTTGACGTGAACATGCAGCGGCGAAAGAAATGTAGAAATGCGTACGGCGCGCTGTCCCGGGAAAAACTCCTTAACCACCGCACTGGCAGGCGATCCGTCATCTTCCGTAACGAACTGCACCGAACGCACCGTCCCTTCCGCGCCGGAAACAATATTCTCCTCCCCCACCGGTGCTACACGCGTCGGATTCCGGAAGAACCAGACCATAAAGAGTGCGAAGAGCACGCAAAGCCCCAGCCACGCCGTGGCCACCCACGGAAGCCCCAGCACCGAACACAGCACACACCCTCCGCCAATCCCCAAGACTAGCGGCGTCAAAATCAACGGCCACCCATTACGGATAATCAGCTCATGTTCACGCTTCTCATTGTCGTACATCATCCGTCCTTACTCTTGCGGGCAACGCCCA
>CALBHX010000107.1 GCA_937892925.1 uncultured Lentisphaeraceae bacterium | reverse complement strand
TTGAACCCGCTGACGAAATGCTCATTGAGCTTGATATCGCCATCTTCAAGATCCGCAAACGGCATACCGAGCATGTACCACTTGCCGGCTTCCATTTCGATGGTGGTGTAGCCGACGATTGGGCTCTCAACGGCAGCGGAGGCCGTGGCCTGGAACAGAAGCGCACAGGAAAGCGCTGCTGCGCACATCAAAATCCGTTTGGCATTCATCGTGTTCTTTCCTCGTTTCGGGGTTGGAAGCCTGTAATGGCCGTCTTTTTCCCTGCTTTGTCCAAGGTGCAAACCGCCAGCGGGCACCCCGAACAACAGCATCATAGTAGCATGGGGGCAGACCGTTTGCAAGCGAAAAATGTTTTGAATGCAAGAACCTTTTGGCTGATGCGAGGATGCCGAGCGTCTTCGGCAGGTTTTTCGGTTCCGGCATCGGGATGCTTCTATCTAATGCCTGCGGTGCACGTGGTTAGCAGATGATTGCATGGATGCCACACGCATCCGGGGCGAGTTGGCGGCGAAGAGCCCCCTGCAAACCACCCCCCGCATCCGTTGTTGAGAATAGACGCTCAAAACCCTCCATCTATTCTCAATGTCATGGATAACTCCCCATTTTCCCCTTTTCAATCTCAATCCTCCATCCCGCCAAAAATCCCGTCAAGCCCCCGCTGTTCCAGCCCGTTCCACAGGCTCACCGCATTTGAGCCAAGTCTGCCCAAAGGCGCATGACCCTGCAGGCGATGTGTGAAGGCCTGTCGGGAAAGAATCGGCGGCGAGGCGATAGCGGAAGCCCCGCTGCGCCCGGAGCACTCGAAGCGGAGGATGCGCAGGCGGCTCGTCTATCGCGGTGTTAGGGGCGCAGCAGGGCGTTCTCAGCGACGGGCGGCGAGGAGGATGGTGTAGCCGCGGCGGGAGAAGGCGCCGAGGGGCTCAAAGCCGGCGGCGGTGATGAGCTCGAGGGGTTTGGCTTCGCGTTTGGAAACGAAGGCGAGAATGCCGCCTGGCTTGAGAAGGCGGGCGGCGCTTTCGATAAACGCCTGAGCAATGCGCCAATCGCCGAAATAAGGGGGGTTGGCGAGAAAGAGATCGTAGGCGGCGCGTTCACCCATTCCTTCAGCGGAGAAGAAAAAGCGGGCGTTGTGGGGGTAGCGATGGAGGTTGAGCTGGGTGCTTTCGCGCGCGGCGGCGTTGGAATCCTGATAATCAATCCGCAGGTCTTTTTCGGGGAATGCGGCGGCGAGCAGGAGCCCCACCATGCCGCAGCCGCACCCCATATCCATCACCCGGTCGTTTCGATCGAAAGCGACCTGGTCCGCCACAGTTTCAGCGAGGGCGAGACCGCCCATATCGGCACGGCGGTGGCAAAAGCACCCGGGGAGCGTGACGAGCTCAAGGGGAGCGTGCCCGCGGAGGGAGACGGTAAACGCAGCGCGGTGGTCGGGCAGATCGGCCACGGGCACGGGGTGAAGGACGCGGCCGGAGAGAATGTAAACCGCGCCTTCGCGGCGCAGGGTAATGGCGTTGCCGCAGGCTTTCCGGAAGCGTTTCAGAAAGGTTTCATTAAAGGATTCATCGGCGGCAATCAGCAGCCGGAGCCCGGGGAGGAAGGCATCGGAGGCGAGACGCTCAAGGAGTGCGAGGTGCTGTTCGGCCGTGCCATCGCCTTTGGTCATTTGCCAAAAAGCGATATTTCCGGGGGGCACGCCGGCGAGATCCGGCGCGGTGGAGCAGGCGAAGCCGAAGGATGCGCCGGGGGCGGCCAGAGGCGCGTGATTTTCGGCAAGGTTTCGCTCCAGGGTGCCTTGCACGTGTGCATCCAGCGTATGGAGGGTGAGGGCGCCCTGTACCTCGCGGCCGCGGGTGAGCCAAAGCGCCAGCGCGAGGGCGCCAGTTCGGCCGCCAAGGAAAAGGGGCGAGCGGAAGGCGCCATCTTCGGATTTGAGCGCAGGCAGCTGCTCAATCAGGGCGCGCTCGGTTGGATTGAGGCCGCTTCGAGAGACAACGCGAAGGGTTTTGCCCAGAAGAAGTTCTTTCCGGGCGTGCGGATGATGCGTGAGGGAGATCGTAAGCATGGCGGGTCTTTAAGGAAGCATATCAGCAAGCTGCGTGAAGGTATCGGCGAGATCCGTCAAACGCAAGAGGGCGCGGTTATCGAGCGCGGTTGGGGCATCGTTCACAATCACGATGCGCGCCCCGCAGCGGTAGGCCTCTTCGGGGAGGGCAGCGGCGGGGAAAACCGTAAGCGAGGAGCCGAGCACCAACATTAGATCGGCATGGCGGCTGGCCTCGAGTGCCCCATTGAAGACGGCTTCAGGGAGAGGCTCGCCGTAGAAGACGATATCGGGCTTAAAAACGCCGCCGCAGGCGCAGCGCGGCACCTCGCCGCGGCGGACAATAGGGGCAATGACATCGTAAGACGCCTCTGCACCGCAGGTCAGACAATGATGTTTTTGCGGAGACCCGTGCACCTCGAAGACGTTTTTGGAGCCGGCCAGCGTATGCAGGCGGTCAATATTCTGTGTGATGACGGCGTGGAGAAGCCCCAGACGCTCCAATCGAGCCAGCACCGTGTGAACCGTGCAGGGGCGGAAAGCGTCCAGCGCGTACACAAAGTCGCGCGACCAGGCATAAAAGAGGGAAGGATCCTGCCGGAAGAGGTCAATCCCAAAAAGCTCCTCCACGCGATAACCGCGAAAGGTATCGTTGTAAATCCCGTTGCGGCCGCGAAAATCGCGGATGCCGCTGGCGGTGGAAACTCCCGCGCCGGTAAAGGCCACGGTGGAGGTAGAGGAGAGGAGCAAGTCGTGCAGCTCACCGACGAGGTTCATCTTGAGGTCTCCGAAACGTTGCCAGAATCTGCCGGGCGCCGGTAAACGTTCCCCGCGCCACGGCCGCATATGTCCGCGCCGTCCAGCGGAGCAGACAAACGCCCTGCGCCGCCGCGCCCACCTGCCGCGACACCGTCAGCGCCAGCGATGCCGCCAGCAGGTTCACTGCCAGAATCAGCCAATAAGAGAAAAGCCATCCATACGCGTGAATATCTGGCTGAGCCACTGTAACCAACGCATCGACCGTATACAGCACATGAAACAGTGCCAGAAACCCAAACAGCGCCCCCCACACACTCCGCGGCACAGCGCCCGGCCACAACCACTCCGTCAGCCAGCATACCAGCACCGCCGCCAACAGATAAAGCGGCACGCAATACGGCGCCAGCGCGATCACCCAATTGCTTTTGGAAAGCTCCACAAAGCCCCCGGTTTCCTGCACACTCACCCGCCGCACCCGCGCCAGACAGCACAGCCCCACCAGCGCATGCGTCATTTCATGCGCAAAGACATATGCCACCATCAGCGCCTGGCGTTTCCAGCAATAAAGCGCCAGCATCGCCGCCGCCCCAAGCACAAACCCCACACGCCCCGCGGTCAGCACCGGGCCATTCAGCGCCCCAGCGGCCAGCCCCTCAAGAAAGGCGCCGCCCAACGCCCACAACAGCGGCAGCCCCGCCAACGCCAGAAGCATCCGCGCTACGCGCCCCATTCATTCACTCCTGCTCCGAAACGCCTTCCAGCTCCGCCAATTCCGCCCGCGTGCCGGGCAAAGCCTCCGCCACCGCCTTCAGCTTATCCATCATCGCCCGCAGCGCCTTCGACTTCTCCAGCATTTCTGCCCCAAAATAACGCGTGACATAAAGCCGCGCCGAAACCGCCAGCTCCGCCCGCTCCTGCGACTTCAAAGCCCGGGCGCCCGCATCATCCGCCAGCCAGTTGCTGAACATGCGGAAGGCAACGCCCTGCTGATCGGCCACAAAGTCCTTCCATTGCACGGATTTTCCCCCCATCACCACCGCCTCCGGCGTGGCGGAAGCCACCCCAAGCCCCGCAAAGGCACCCGCTTTTGACCCGGCAACCAGCCACGCCTTCAGCCGGGCAAAGGCGCGAATCCGCCGGCGAACCTTTTCCGCCGCCGCCCGGGCTTCCGCGCTCTTCAACCGCGCCGCACGCGCCTCAAACACGGCCGCTGCGGCCTCCGGATCAAAGCGATCCAGCTCTGCGCCCGCTGCCGTTTCCATTGTGGAAACGGACGCTACTTCCGCGGCGGCAGCCTCCCGCAGCCGCTCCGCTTCGGCCGCGCGTGCAGCCTCCGCTTTCGCCTGCTGTTCCTCCGCGAACCGCTGCGCCACCAGGCGCTCCATCTCCGCCCGGCCACGATCGACGGTTTTGCGCCACTGCCCGGCCAGGCGTTCCAGCGCCGCCGCGTTGGCGCGCGCGGCTTTTGCTTCCGGCGCAGCCTTCCACGCGGCCACGGCTGCCTGCGCCGTCTTCAACGCTTCCGCCACCTGAGCCGGGTCGCTCTGTTCGGCAATCTGTACGCGCAGCCCATCCACTTGCGTTCGGAGCACATCCGCACCCGATGCCGCCTGCTCCAGCGTCTGCGCTTGGGCAAACGCTTCCTGCAACGTCTTCAGCAACGCGGTCGGCGCCGGCTCCGAAGAGCGTTCAAGCCACGCCCGGTGTTCGGGAAGAACAGCCCGTTCGGCCTGCTTGGCAAGCGTTTTCAGCGTGGTTTCCGCGGCGCGGGCAAGCCCTTTGGTTTCCGCAGCGCACGCAGCAACGGATTCACTCAGCGCAGCCAGGGCTCGGCGGTCAGCCTCGGCCTGCACCGCGGCGGGGTCTTCCGCCTGCGCCACAACCACCGCCGGAGCCGCGTCTGGGGTGCGGTTCCGATCTTTCCGTGCCAGCATCACCAGCACGGCCACAACCGCGCCAATCAGAATCACCACACCACCGCCCAATCCAATGGCCAGCCCGACAATCGCCCCCTTGCTCATCCCCCGCTGTTCTTCAGGGAACAAGGGGGCATTGGGGTTGACCTTAACCGAAGGCATGGGGCGCGAAGGACCCGCCGCCGGCACGGCCTGCGTCTTACCTTTGAGCACAATGCGTTTGCCGGCGGCGGTGCGCGATTTCCCCGCCTGCAGCTCTTTGTCCATATCGCCCAGAAGCGACGCGTAGTTTGGGTAACGGCGGATAGGCTCAGCCTCCAGCATCCGCATGACGATTTTGGCGATGGGCTCCGGGCAGGAGGGCATCACCGTGCGCAAGGGGCGGGCGGGAGCCGTCAGGCGCGCCTTCATCACCTCCACCGCATCGGCGCCCTCAAACGGCGGCACGCCGGCAATCGCGTGATAGAGCGTAGCACCTAATGAATAAATATCGGCCCGTGCATCTACTTTCTGCCTGCGGAGGGTTTCCGGGGCGATGTAATAGGGCGTGCCCCAAACCTCATGATTCGCTGCGGCATTGGCGCCCACAAGCGCCGCGATGCCGAAGTCGGCCAATTTGGCTTCATGGGCGGCATTGATCAGAATATTCTCGGGTTTAACATCGCCGTGCACCAGCCCCTGATCAGAGGCGGCGCGCAGACCGTCGGCAATCTGACGGCCAATTCTGAGGGCGGTATCGGCATTGACGGGTCCATCCTGCATCATGCGGTCAAGCGACTGCGGCTGCACCAGCTCCATCACCAGATAGGGCTGACCGGAAAACTCACCAAATGCATACACCCCCACAATGTTGGGATGATTCAGCCGGGCGGCAGCCTGAGCCTCCTGCTGGAACCGCGTGATAAAGGTGGGGTCTTCGGCAGCTTTGTCCCGCAAGATGACTTTAACGGCCACCTTTCGGCGAAGCCCTTCATCAAAACCCTCGTAGACTGCGCCCATGCCGCCTTTGCCCAGCAGCCGATCCAGGCGATACTGCCCCAACCTGCCCGGCACAAGAACCGTTTTGCCGCAAGCCGGGCAGACGACTTCACTCAACGGCTCAGCCGCTGCCGGCAACGCGCCGCCGCACAATGGGCACGCAGCCCCCGGTACCGCCTCGGCCAAGATTCCCGTTTCGCTCATCGCTCCGTCCTTCCGTTTGCTTATGCGTACCGTTCGCGCAACAGCGAAACCGCGCGCTCCACCAGCGCTTCATCCAGCGCGTGCACTTCTGTTTTGGCGCCGAGCCCCTGCGGCAGCGTCACACACAGCTCGCCCCCCAGATGTTCACGAAACTGCGCCAGCCCTTCCAGCACGGCCAGCCGGCCATCTGCCCCCCGCAGCGTCAACTCCCCGCACCAGACCTTCAGCCCGCACTCCCGCAGCACGGTAATAACGCGCGTGCATTCTGCAGGCGAAACCAGCCCCGCGAGCGCGGCATAAGCCATATCCAGTGCGATGCCAACAGCCACAGCTTCTCCATGCGAGAGCTGATATCCCGTCATGGCCTCCAGACGATGCGCACTCCAATGGCCAAAATCCAGCGGGCGGGCGGAGCCTTGCTCAAACGGATCCCCCGAGCGGGCAATATGCTGTAAATGCAGCTCCGCCGTCCGTTCAACCAGCTCGGCCATCGCCTCCAAATCGCGCATCCGCAGCGCATCGGCATGTTCCGCGATCCAATCCAGAAACGCCGCATCCTTGATAACGGCCACCTTCACCGCTTCGGCGACCCCGTTGCGCCAATCACGCTCCGAAAGCGTTGGCAGAAACGCACAATCGTTCAGCACCGCATAAGGCGGCGCAAACGTCCCCAGGAAATTCTTACACGCCCCAACGTCCACCCCGTTCTTCACACCCACCCCGGCATCGGCCTGTGCCAGCGTTGTGGTATTCATGCGGATCAGGCGGCAGCCGCGGTGAATACGCCCGGCGGCATAGCCCGCCACATCCTGCACCGAGCCCCCTCCAATGGCCACGATCGTGTCTTTCCGCCCCAGATGCGTTTGATACGCCAGCTGCACCAGCCGCTCGGCCGTCCCTTCATGTTTTTTGACGAACTCGCCGCCCGGAATCACTTCCACCGGCGCCGCCAGCTCCACTTCATTCCGATGCGCCGTCATCCATGCCGCAATCTGCTCCAGGAGCCCCGGATGCGCCTGTTCCACGCCGCGATCGACCACCACCAGCACGCGGTATGGCGCGGCCGTCCCCCCTTCTCGAAGCACCTCCGCCAACAACGGATTGTCCACCGCAAACACATCCCGGCAAAAGATCACCGGGTAGGCAAACGACACCGTAAAACGTTCATTGATTCTTTTCATCTCAAGAATAGTATAACATCTTTGCCTTCACAGCGCTTACGCCCGCGCCGCCGCATACCGCGCTTATTTCCAAGCTCGCCGCCGCACAAACCCCTCATCGCTTTTACGCGTGGAAACACGCGCTGGACGAATTGATTTCAACGTCAACCCGTCCAGCCCACAGCATCCGGAACCGATTCGCCTAGCGCCGGGGCGGCTGCCGCACAGCAGGGCTTAAAAAGCCAAAGCCGGAGCACTCGGCTCCGGCTTTGGCACGAAGGGTTTGCACACCTCATCCATTAGATGATTTTGGGTGCGCCCTCAGCCGCTTTATACTTGGGGCCGTAGTAGGCCTTGAGGTAGAGCTCGCGGATTTCGGAGATCAGCGGGTAGCGGGGGTTGGCCGGCGTGCACTGATCATCAAAAGCATCCTCCGAAAGGGCGTCGAGGTTGCGGAGGAATTCGTCTTCCGGAACGCCCCAAGCCTGAATGGAATCAGGGATATTGATCGCCTTCTTGAGCTGCGCAATACCTTCCACAAGCGCTTCCACCTTCTCGGCATCGCTCTTGCCATGAGCGAAACCGAGGACATCGGCAACGCGGGCATAGCGAGAACGCGCCATCGGATAGGTGTACTGCGGGAAGATGGCCTGCTTGGCCGGGTTCTCAACCGCGTTATAGCGGATGATATCGCAGATGAGCAGCGCATTGGCGATGCCGTGAGGAATATTGTACTTCGCGCCGAGCTTGTGAGCCATGGAGTGGCACAGCCCGAGGAAGGCATTGGCGAAGGCCATACCGGCGATATTGGAAGCGTAATGCATCTTCTCGCGCGCCTTCTTGTTGGAAGCGCCTTCATCGTAGCTGAGTTTGAGGTACTTGAAGACGAGGCGGGCGGCTTCCAGGGAGAGGGCGTTGGTCCACTCGGTGGAGAGCACGGAAACCATGGCCTCAAGCGCATGCACCAGCGCATCGATACCGGAGGCAGCGGTAAGGCCGCGAGGCATGGAGAGCACCAGCTCCGGATCGGCAATCGCCATATCGGGCGTCAATGCATAGTCAGCAATCGGATACTTCTTATGGGTGCGCGAATCGGTTACGACCGCGAAAGGCGTCACTTCCGAACCGGTGCCGGAGGTGGTGGGGATGGCCACCATAATCGCCTTAGCGCCGAGTTTCGGGAAGGTGTAGATACGCTTCTCAATATCCATGAAGCGCATGGCCATATCCTCGAACTTGGCTTCAGGGTTCTCATAGCGCAGCCACATCATCTTGGCCGCATCCATGGGGGACCCGCCGCCGAGGGCGAGAATGAGATCCGGCTTGAAGGAGTTCATCCGGGAGAGCCCCTCCTCAATAGTATCCGTATCCGGATCGGGCTTCACTTCGTAGAAGATCTCCACTTCCATGCCCATATCTTCGAGAACGGAAGTTACCTTTTCGGTGTAGCCCAAGTCGAAAAGCGGCTTGTCAGTAACCAGGAAGGCGCGCTTGCGGTCGGTGATTTCGCGAAGGGCGAAAGGCAGACAGCCATACTTGAAGTAGACTTTCGGCGGAACCTTAAACCAGAGCATGTTCTCACGACGCTCGGCGATGGTCTTGATGTTCATGAGGTGCTTCACTCCGATATTTTCCGAAACTGCATTACCGCCCCAGCTGCCGCAGCCGAGCGTCAGCGAAGGCGCCAGCTTGAAGTTGTAAAGATCGCCGATGGCACCCTGCGAAGCGGGAATGTTCACCAACACACGGCCGGTCTTCACAATGGAGCCATAGGACTTGATCCGGTCGGTATTCGCCGGCGAAGTATAGAGCACAGAGGTATGCCCAAGGCCGCCGCCTTCAATAAGCTTCTTAGCCATGAGCGTGCCCTCTTCGAAGTTCCGGGCGCGATAGAGCGCCAGAACAGGCGAAAGCTTCTCATGTGAGAAGGGCTCTTCCGGCCCCATGGTGATTTCCTTCGTCTCGCCGATCAGCACCTTTGCCTCGTGCGGGACGGAAATTCCAGCCATTTCGGCAATCTTCCACGCCGGCTGGCCAACAATCTTCGCATTGAGATGGCCATCCACGAAGATCGTGGCGGACACTTTTTTGCGTTCGGCCGCATTGAGAATATAAGCTCCGCGCGCCAAGAATTCCTTCTTCACCGTCTCATACATCGAATCCACCACGATGACCGCCTGCTCAGAGGCGCAAATCATGCCGTTATCGAACGTCTTCGACATGAGGATCGAGGAAACAGCCATCTTATAGTGAGCCGTCTCATCAATGAGCGCAGGCGTATTACCGGCGCCCACACCGAGAGCCGGCTTACCCGAAGAATAAGCCGCCTGCACCATGCCCGGGCCGCCCGTAGCCAGAATGAGATTGGTGTACTTGTGATGCATGAGCGCAGCAGAAAGCGCCATTGTCGGCTCCTTAATGCAGCCAACAATCCCCTCCGGGGCGCCGGCACGAACCGCCGCACGCTCAATGATCATAGCCGCTTCATAGGTGGAGCGTTTAGCACGCGGGTGCGGGCTGAACACAATGCCGTTACGGGTCTTCAATGCGATCAACGCCTTGAAGATGGCCGTAGACGTTGGGTTCGTGGTCGGCACAATGCCGGCAATGATGCCAATCGGCTCAGCAATCCGGCGGATGCCATACGTCGCATCATACTCCAATTCGCCGCAGGTCTTGGCATTCTTGTAGGAATTATAAATGTATTCGGAAGCAAAGTGATTCTTGATCACCTTATCTTCCACCACACCCATTCCGGTCTCTTCAACCGCCAGCTTTGCCAGCTCAATGCGGTGCGCACAAGCAGAAAGCGCACACTCGCGGAAAATCTTATCCACCTGCTCCTGCGTATAGGTGGCATAAATCGCCTGAGCCTTCTTCACGCGCTCCATGAGCGCATCCAACTCCGCCAGCTGAGCGGATTCATCAACCACGGGCTTAGCGGGTGTAACAGGAGCCGCGGCCTTTACAGGCGCCTTTTTCGCGGCGGCTTTTTTCGTTGCCATGAGGTTCTCCTTTCAAGGTTCAATCGGCAAATCGGTATGAAAGTATCGATTATTTCTCCTAAAAAGTCAAGCACTTTCGCCGAACCCCCGAAAATGCGCTCATTCCCAGCCCATTCCCCGGCATCCATCGGGGAACCTGCGCAACCCGCCCCCAACCGGATAGCGTCGTTGCATGCCTCAAAACATCGCTTTCACACACGCCAGAACAACGCCTTCAGCGAATGGCCGGCATACACATCCAACGCCTTCGTGCGTATCTGTGCCAAACAAATCCGGACACACGCTCACCCTTCATTCCCCCACGCCGCTCCAACCCCCAAGCGTTGTACCCAATTACGCACCCACATAAACGTTCCGCCTCTTTCAACGCCCACCCAACATATGCCGTGCCAGCCTCTGCGCTTGACTTTCTGCCCCCAGCGGAAGACTAACGCGTTTTTTAGCCTCACGCGCCGCAAGCCTCGTTCCCGCCGCTGCAAGGGACGCCTGGAGAGAATCCGAAAAGGAAAAATCGGCCGATCACTTCGCCTCGGAAATCCTTATCCCTCAAAAAAACAACAGCGCAATTCACAACCGAAACACCCGCGAACAGCTTCAGGCCGCGGCTGAGCAGTTAAACGTATATCCCAGCCTTATTGTCGGCCGACACCAGCATCTTCGGCAAAACGACACGCATTTCTCGCACGCTATTATTCACTTCAAGTGGGATGCCTCTGCGTTCTCAATTCGAAACCAAGCCCTCTTTATCCTCCACGAAAATCAGGCGGTCATCCTCGAGAAACCTTAGCACATCGCAAATTTTCTCCCGCAACCATTCTTCCCCCCGTTTAAATTCAGTTATATTTTTTAGCACCCTGTCGTCCTCGCACAAATCGTATAGGACATTGTCCACAAACACGTTCATGTTCCACCGATACGGGGGCTCAATAAATTCGGGCAGATTTTCGATTTCCCTGTCAATCGCATGTTTTGCATATTCCTCGATTTCACTCATTTTCTCATCATCAGCATCTATTAAATTTAAAACGTCAACCTCTCCGAGAGTGCCATTTTCTAAAGCCTTTGCCATTTCACGGCAGCAAGTTGCCCCCCGTTCAAATTCTTGCGCCAGGCTTCCTATTTCCCCCCTTAGTTGCTATAGCGTCTCGACGGCATCTTCCGGCGAATAACCGCCCGTTTCGCCGAACATTCCACACGCTTCGGCCATTTCCTCGCTTACGTCCGCCTCATCTCCGGCGATCCAGCCCAAAGAGCCCTCCAATAAATCCTCTACGCTCGCGCTGATACCTTTCAACGTCTCTCGAAAGTCACAAAATCCAATGCCTTCCCCTGCGCTCTCTGACATAACCATTTCCTTTCATTTCGTTTTTGATTTTAACAAACGGCCATTTAGCTTTCCAAAAACACAACAACAACTACAGCGGGTTAAACAGCCCGCCTCTCCCAAAGCCCGCCCCAAAACCTTCCCACCATGCGTGCTGCAGCACGCCTAGCACGTTCTAGCGCCACAGGATACTCCCGCGCTGAAGCACCTTTGCCTTCGTCTATCTAAACATCCGCACACCACTCAACCATCGAACCGTTCTGATAGCCATCGCCCGTTCCTGCAAAACAAAAGCGGGCGCACACATCTGTGCACCCGCTCCGTTTCCTGCCTAAGAAACTCACTTCGCGGCAGCAGACATCGTGTCTGTAGAAGCACGGCTATCCATCGCCGCAGAGCCGGTGCGGCCATCTGTCGCCGTCTTGAGCGGGCGGCCGGCCGGATCAACCAGACGCGCCGTCAAGAAGATCAGGAGGTTGCGCTTTTCGCTGTACTCACCCGTTGAGCGGAAGAGGAAGCCGATGAACGGCAGATCTCCCAGCAACGGCACCTTGTCTTCGAACGACTTCCGCGTTTCGGTGATCAAGCCGCCCATCACCACCGTTGAGCCGTTGTAAACGGAGAGCACGGTGGAGACCTCACGCAAGTGGAACTTCGGCTGAGGCATCGAAACCTGGTAATAAGCCACTTCCGCGCTAGTTACCACTCCGCCGGTCATGCCATACTGAATATACGGCACCTGCATACCATAATCAAAGTCGCCCAAATACTCAACCACGCGCGGATTGATCGAAAGATTGATCATCTGGCCTTCCTGCGACAACTGCGGAATTACCTGAAGGGAAACGCCCACATCCTGCTTTTCAAAGGACTGCGGCTCCACAGCGAACTTGACCGGCGGCGCCTGCACGTTGATGCCGCTGCCCAAAATCGACGAGTTATTGTTGTCGTAGTTATTATCCGCCTCTTCCAGTTCGGTGATATCAAACTCCGTCGGATAAATCCACTCCGTAACCACCTTCATCATGGCTTCCTGATCGGGGCGCACCACCACTTTCGGGCTGGAGAGCATGTCCGTATCCGAACGCTGTGCCAGCATGTGGAGGATCATGGTCATATCCACCTTGCCAAAGACAGCAGAGAAACTCGCGAAGGTATCATCCGGAGCCACCGAGCTGTTGCCCAGGTTGATGCGGTTGGCATACACCGAGCCATCGCCCAGGAAGCGCATGCCGTTATTGAGCGAGCCGCCGTGCATGCCCACGTTAGCCTTGCCCGTGCCGCTCTTGGCGCCAGGGCGGAAAATGTGATTGCCGCCCGCTGCGATACCGCCCGCAGCCGTTCCACCATTGGAATTGCCCAAGATGGAAGAGGAAGCCCAGTCAATACCGGAGCCCACTGTGCCCACAATGTCGCTGTTCAGCTGCCACTCGAAGCCCAAGGAGTTCAAATCGGTCTGACTGACTTCAACGAAGCGTGCCTCCACTTCAATCTGGCAGGGCGTGACATTCAGTTCTTCCAGAATACTTTCAAAGATGGCGAGGTTCGCCGGCGTGTTTGTTACACGCAGTTTACCAACAGAAGGCAGGTAAACAATGGAGGCCTTACCTTCGAAGGGAACTCCCAAGTCTGTAAAGAGCTTCTTCCAAGTGTCCGACGTGGCCGAGCTTCCTCCGGAAGACGCCGTATCCATCCCCCACCCATCGCTGGAATCGGAACTGGCGCTGCCGCCCATTTCGGAACTGAGCTGATTTACCTTTTCGACAATCGAGGACATCACGTTGTAGGAGCGCGTTTCCGTTTTGCCGCTGTCCACATAAGAGGCCGGCACCACCACAATCGCACGCCCCTTGACCACATAAGTGGAGCCCGTTACTTCGCAGACCATATCGAGTGCTTCCTTCAGCGTCACGTAGGTCATGCTGATGCCCTGGATCGGAGGCAGCCCGGCGCTGTTGGAAGCGGAAGCTTCTGAAGCAAACGGATCGGCTTCTTCCGAATTCGCTGCGGGCGCATTGTTATTATTGCCCATATTGAGGACAAAGGAAATCCCCTTCTCTTCAGGCGGGAGCTCCGGCTTGTCGTATGCCTTAGACACTTCAGCGAAGAACTGAACCGCATCCGCCAGCGTGCTCGGCGGGCGAATGGAGAACTCCGGCAGACGGATGTATTGGAGCTTAGCCATCACGGTTTCCACATCCTTCTGCCCGGCATCATCCACCTTCTTGGATTCACCGCGTGAAATCACCGGATTATAGAGCTCTTCAGAGTTGCGCCCAAGCGCACCCAACGGCGTCCACATGCCCTCAACCTGAGCAATCATTTCGTCATGCGAAGAGGCCTTAAGCTGACGGTTGCGCGCACTTAGACGCTGAACCACACGCGCCCGAAGATTGATCGCGGCTTCGTTACTGGGATCTTCGCGGATCACCAACTCCAGCTGATCGTTCGCCTCTTTGTATTTGGAGAGATGATAATAGACCGTTGCGCGTTTGATCCGTTCCTGCAGATCCAGGCGGCTCATCTTGTGTTCGTCTTTGGCATACTCGGGAAGCACCACCGTGGGGCGGATTTCCGCGGGCTTATCCATCTCTTTCTGGATTTCCTGCGCAAGCTGCGCACCAAACGGGTGCCCCTCACGCCCAACCTGCTGAGCCAGCTCAAGAGCCTTCTTGTATTCCTTATCCTGGAAAAGTGCCTGCGCCTGACGATAACGCGCCTCACGCTTCCCTTTTTCGCACTCTTCACGAAGGGGAAGATTATCCTCCCGCTCGCGGAAATACTTCTGGGCATCCTCGTACATCTTAATGGCGTTCTTATACTGCTCAAAGGCTTTGCCGGGAGCAGGCGCCGCTGTCATCAGCTCGCGCGCTTTCTCAAGACAGGCGACTGCGTGCGCATCCAACCCCTTGTTCTTAAGCTGGATGAGCATTTCAAGGTCGTTCAGCTCACGATTTTCCTTCGTGTTCTGCTCAACGGCTGTGGAGTCGTCCGTTAGATCCTTGAGCAACCCGTCCTTTTCCGGCGCAGGCTCCTGCTGGGCGGTTTCACCCTCCGCTTCCGCAGGCTTTACGGCTTCTTCCGCAGGCGCATCGGCTTCTGCGGGATTTCCCTGCGGCTCGGCCGCAGGTTCTTCTGCCTTTTGCTCGTCTTTGGCGGGCTCACGTGCGGGCTCGTCCTTGACGGCGTCCTGATCCGCTTCGGCAGGCTTCGCCTTGTCGGCGGGCTTCGCATCCTCCGCAGGCTTCTGAGGTTCGGCCACCTGCCCGGCATCATCAACCAGGCCATCCAGGAGCGAATCCAGATCATCGTCCTGTGCAAGAGCGCAAACAGAGGCTCCGGCGACCATTACGCCGACCATGGCAAAGCGCACAAAAGGTGTCATAGCACGTTATCTCCGCATTATCGGGTCTTGACCCGTATCCAAATCGTGTGAACAGTATAGCCCAACGCAAGATTCATTTCAACTCAAAACTCTTCCGGGTTGCATTTTTTTCAATGCGAACCGTTTTCTGCTCAGCATCAACGGTCTTGACCGTGAAGGTTTCACCCTTGACGGTGAAGGTTTCACCGGGGGCTGCGACCACCGGCTCAACATCCGGGAGCGCAATCGCAATACGCGCTTTCTGCTCCAGCAACGGCTCCCCAGGCCAATTGGGGTTCTTGTCGTCGAAGAAGGTCAGCGTTACAGGTTTTTTGTCGGCCTCGCGCTCCAAATCTATGGTTGAGACATTGATGAAGATGGGGAGCTTGCTCTTGCCGGACGTGATCTGCTTGGGCGCTTTTTCGTTGTAGCGGACAAGCCGGAAACCGGATTTACCGATCAGCTCGCCCTCGCGGGCACGAATTTCCGTGGTGCCGGGCTTGCCTTCCTCCGAAACCGAGACGAAGGTTACCATGAACTGGCGCACGATCTTGCCGTCGGCGGATTTGACGGCTGGGAGCTCCATCTTGTTCACGGCTCGCAGCTGCATTTTCTTGCCCTCCACGCCGGCAAGCGACATCCGGGTTTCATAGCCGGGGTGGCTCTTGGGGTCATTCGGATCGGTCTTAGCCAGATACTCCTCCAAGTTGGTAAAGCCGTCTCCATCGGCATCCGCATCGGCATCCGCGGGATCCTGGGCATTCAGCTTATGAGCGATCTCCCACTTATCCGGCATTCCATCGCCATCGCTATCCAATGTTGCGAAGTCGACTTTTTTCTCTTCGGGCTGAGGCTTTTTGCAGAAGGGGCAGATCTTGGCCGCCCATGGGATCGGCTTGGCGCAGACCACGCAGAGCAGCCGCCGCTCCGGCGTGCAAAGATTAGGTGCTTCGGCATCGGAACGAACCACCAACAGCGAACCTTTCGGCGGCTTGGCCACGGCCTCAATCAGCGCCTGATCGGCCGCGAGATCCACCGGGATGATCTGCGACTTGGACGGCTGACGGCTTTCCAGCCCGCCGTCATATTCCTGCACTTTCTGTGTTTGCTGAATCCCGGCAAACACCAGATAGAACAGCGAGATCAAAAGAACGGCCAAAACGGCCACAGCGGCGAGGCGGTC
>CALBHX010000106.1 GCA_937892925.1 uncultured Lentisphaeraceae bacterium | reverse complement strand
GAGAAATCCGGCGAGGCGAGCAACGCTTTGATGTCAGCACTGATGGTGCTTTGAATGTCGAGCTGTTCAGCTGTTATCCCCTTATGGAGAGAACACATGGATTGCACTGCCGCAGTCGGGTCTACGTCAAAATTGTCATCCGCACGAACCTGGACATCACTCACTGTGACACGGGCAGCGTGAAGTGCCGCGGCGGTCAGTAGAGAAAACAGAAAAGCTGGAAGTCTGTTCATAAGGTTAGGGGGTGTTGACCGGCTCCATATCGCCGGGAATCATGTTGGGATTGATTTCTATCCGATCTTTGAATCGTGTAACGGAGCCATCAAAGTTCAGGCGGACCTCGCCTGTGGCGCCGTTACGGTTTTTGGAAACATCGACAATGGCCAGTGTGGCATCGTCGTGTTCCGGCACACGGGAGCCCATGTAGCAGGGACGCCGCAGCAGCAGGATCATGTCGGCGTCCTGTTCAATGGCGCCGGAGTCGCGCAAATCGGAGTTTTTCGGTTTTTCATCCCCGCCGCGCTGTTCCGAGTTGCGTGAAAGCTGGGAGAGCACAATTACCGGCACATTGAGCTCCTTGGCCATGGCCTTGATTTCGCCGGAAATCTTGGAGACCATGACCTGCTGCCCCTGCTGGGCAAACTCACGGTAATTGAGCAGTTGAAGATAATCAATGACAATCAAATCGAGCGGATGCCGTTTATTGACGTGCCGTGCTCGCGCACGCAGCTCCATCACGTCCAGTCCACCCTGGTCGTCACAAAAGATGGGCAGCGTTTCCAGTTCGCGTGCGGCGGCTTCCAGGAGGGGCAATTGGGTTTCTTTTCGAACGAGCCCGCTTTCAATGGCTCGTGCCGAAACGTTTGCCATGCCGCAGAGCATGCGCTTGGTCAGCTGTTCCTGCGGCATTTCGAGTGAGAAAACCAGGACGGTGTGCTTCCGGCGCTCCGGCTCCCGAAACGGACGCTCCATGATATCCTTCCCGCGGGCGACACACTCGGCGATGTTCATAGCCAGTGAAGTTTTACCCATGGCTGGCCGTGCCGCCAATACAATCATGGCTCCTTTTTGAAGCCCGCGCATTTTTTCGTCTAGTCCCTTGAATCCGGACGGCAGGCCGGTGAATTGTCCTGGCTTGTCAAATTGATTACGCAGAGCCGCCAGAGATTCCCCAACGGAGGTCTTCCAGTCAAGCGTTGAGCTCTGCTGCGTACGCCCTTCGCCAATGGCCAAGACTTTTTGTTCTGCCATGCTCAGCAGGTAGTCTACCCCTAGAGAAGCATCATAGGCATCTTCGGCAATGGTTCGCGCTGTGCCCAGCAACACGCGCCTCAGGTAACGCTCCATCACAATGTCGGCGTAATAGCCCGCATGTGCACTGGTCGGCATAGCCTCCGCCAGCTGCGTCAGCAATTGCAAACCGCCAATGCGCTCGAGTTCACCCGTTCCGGTGAGGAAGTTGGAAACAGTTACGCCGTCAATGGGCTGCCCTTTTGCGGCGAGATGTTCGATGGCGATGTAAACAGAGCGGTGGGAGGGCTCAAAAAATGCCTCTGGCACCACCCGTTTGTCGGCGCATAACCCCATGACACGCTCTCCATCCACCAATAGGCTGCCTAAAAGCCCACGCTCGGCATCAAGAGCCTGCGGTAAGGTGCGCAAGGGCACAGATTCAGCTAAATCCGCAGGGTTTGGAAGGTCTTTGGAGCTCTGTCTCTTTCTGGGCATGACGGCTTTCTCTTCTTGACACAGGCGTGACCCTTGCCAATGAAAATAAATGATGTAATTCTACCACATGCTGTAAAAGTTGTCGATGAACAGGATGTTTTAGATCGGTTAGTTTTAGGTTATAGAATGGTGGCGGGTTTCATCGAGGCGTATGGTGCGAAACGTCTTGGCGTACGGAATGCGATACGGATGTTTGGCGTGTAGTTTGTTCTGTGGATTGTTGATATTGATTTACGTTGTCGAGCAAGCCGGGGGAGAGGAGCGAAAAACGCGGTGTTCAACGGTGCTCCGGTGTATATGGGGAAATCTGTTTCTGTGGTTGTTTCGAACGCAGGGCAGTTGGGGTATTTGCTCCGATATTTTCAGATGCTGTCTCATGTATAGGTGGAAAATTGTTATGCCGGAAAGTGAATGAGAGCTGTGTTGTGGAGATTCAGTTTCGCTGCATGAAGGGGTGGCATGTGGCGTTTCGCGGGTGGGTATGCTATGATATAAGGACTTTTCTGAAAGGAGCGGATCTATGTCTAAACGGCCTGTTTGCTTGATTATTCGTGATGGTTGGGGAATGAACCATCGGTTCAAAGGAAACTCTGTTTTTTATGCGAAAACGCCGGTGATTGACCGCTTGCGGACGCGTTATCCATGGAGCCGGATTGAGTGTTCCGGGGAGTTGGTTGGGCTGCCTGAGGGCTATCAGGGATCGTCCGAGGTGGGGCATCTGAATATGGGTGCCGGCCGGAT
This sequence comes from uncultured Lentisphaeraceae bacterium, assembly GCA_937892925.1. Taxonomy (GTDB): domain Bacteria; phylum Verrucomicrobiota; class Kiritimatiellia; order RFP12; family DVOR01; genus Spyradenecus. The sequence continues at coordinate 16,837 of CALBHX010000106.1, read as the reverse complement.
TGTTGAACAAGAGCTTAAGCGAATTGACGATGGCCTCAAGAGTGGGGAGCTCTTCAAGAATGCGAAATGGGAGGCGTTGATCGCCAACTGGAAGACGAATCATTCTCAACTGCATTTGATGGGCTTGCTGCAGGATGAAGGGGTTCATGCGCATCAGGAGCACCTGTTCAAGATTATGCGGCGGGCTCGCCAGGAAAATCCGGCGGGGCGGATTGTGATTCATCCGTTCCTGGATGGCCGTGATACACCGCCGCGCTCCACGTTGGAATACCTCGCCAAATTAGAAAGTGTGATGGCGGAGGTGGGTAATTGCGTGATAGGCACGGCCATGGGGCGCTACTATGCAATGGATCGTTCGAAAGATTGGGCGCTCACGTCGGCGGCTTACGAGTGCATTGTGGCGGCTCAGGGGAAGCGTTTTGCCACGGTTGAGGCCGCCGTCAAGGAGGCTTATGATCAGCTGAAGACGCCTGATGGCGCACCGATGACGGATGAATATATTCCGTGTACGGTGATTGGCGATTATGCCGGCGTGAAGGATGGCGACAGTGTGATGCACACGAATTACCGTCAGGATCGTGCCATCCAGCTGACTCAGGCATTTGTCTGCGACAACTATCCGGGTACACGTTCGGTTCGTCCAAAGGTGGTCTATCTTGGTTTTACGCGTTATTGGGATGAGTTCCAGGATTATCTTCTGGGTGCGATGGGTGCCGGTGGCGGCATGGATATGCTGCTTGGCGAAGTGGTTTCCCGTGCGGGGCTTCGTCAATTGCGGATTGCCGAAACGCAGAAGTTCCGTCATGTGACGTCCTTCTTCAATGGTAAGAGCACCAAACCCTATCCCGGGGAGGATCAGGTAGAGGTTCCGAGCCGGTTTGATCCTGCGACCTTTGCTTCTCATCCGGAGATGGAGGCCTATAACGTAACCGATGAGCTGCTCCGCCGACTGGAGAATAATCCGTATGGATTCATTGTGGTGAATTACGCCAACTGCGATATGGTTGGGCATACCGGAGATCTGGCTGCGGCCACAAGAGCGGTTGAGATCGTTGATGAGTGCGTGGGCAAGCTGTTGAAGCGCCTGGAGGAGCTGGATGCGCATGTGCTCATTACGGCCGACCACGGGAATGCTGAGCAGATGGTGGATTATGTCACGGGAATGCCCAAGACGTCTCACACGCTGAACAAGGTGGAGTGCATCTATGTGGCGCGGGATGCGGATATGCGCACGATGCGCCCGGATGGCAAGCTTTCGGATATCGCGGTAACGTGTATTGATCTGCTTGGGCTGGAAAAACCTGTGCAGATGACAGCAGACGATTTGTTTGTTTGAGGCTAAATAGGTTTCGTTGCGTGCAGACCTCGCGCCGCGGGGATGCACGCAGCATTGTTTGGCCGCTATTGAAATTGGGAGATTGTGCAATGAATCAGGAACATCTGAATCGGATCCAACGCCTTCAGGGCGCTATGGAAGAGGCCGGGTTGGATGCCGTTTTTCTTTATTCCGCTGTCAACCGGCTCTATTTCACTGGATTGAAGACCAGCAATGGCCTGCTGTTGGTTGAGCGGCAAGGGAAACCGGTTTTTTATACCGACTTCCGCTATCTTGAAGTGGCGCACCGCGTTTTGAAGGGAGTGGAAATCCGAAAGTTCAAGACAGCTGCAGATCAGTTGGCAGATTATGCCAAGATGGCCTCCGCGTGGAAAACGATCGGTTATGAGGGGAGTCTGACGGTCGCACAGTTTCTGCCTTTACAGGAAGCCATGGTGCATGCCAAGTGGACAAGTGTAACCACATTGATCGCCTCGTTGCGCGGGGTGAAATCGGCTTCGGAGTTGGATGCAATCCGGCGGAGTGCGATGGCAAATGATGCGCTCTTTAAGGATCTCATGGAGGCCTTTAAGCCCGGAATGAGCGAGCTGGATATGCTGCGGATTTTCCGGATGAAGGAAGCCGCCCGGGGGCTGACAGAATCGTTTGACCCGATCCTTTGCGCCGGGGTCAACGCTGTAGAGTGTCATCACCAGCCGGATAATACCGTGCTGAAGCCGAATAGCGAACTGTTGATTGATATGGGCGTGGTGGTGGACGACTATTGTTCGGATATGACGCGAACCGTCTTTTTTGGAACTCCGACGCCGCGTTTTCGCGAGATCCATAATATCGTTTTGGAGGCCAACCGCGCCGTTGTCGAAGCCGTCAAGCCGGGTATGCGCTGCTGCGATATCGATGTCGTGGCGCGAAAGATTATCGGCTCCTATGGGTATGGGGATTATTTTGATCACGGTCTCGGGCACAGCGTCGGCCTCGAAATTCATGAAATGCCCAGTTTCTCCAGAACGTGTGAAACGATTCTTCAGCCCGGCATGGTCATCACCGATGAACCCGGTATTTATCTGCCCGGCGAGGTGGGGGTTCGGATTGAGGACTTGTTGATTGTCACGGAAACCGGCTGTGAGGTGATCTCTCACACGCCCCATGAGATTGTGCTTCCATGCTGAAGTCAAACCCAAATCCAAAACGAATTGCCGCGCTTGTCCGTAAATTGCTGATCGAACTCGGGGAAGATCCCGACCGTGAAGGGCTCCTGAAGACGCCTGACCGTGTGGCAAAAGCGATGCTTTACCTGACGCAGGGGTATCGCCAGACGCCGCAGGAGGTTCTGAACGGCGCCGTGTTCGAATCGGCAGCAAACAACATGGTCATTGTCCGAGATATTGAGGTGTACTCGCTTTGCGAGCATCATCTGCTGCCATTCTATGGGCGTTGTCATGTGGGTTATATTGCCAACGGAAAGGTGGTTGGATTGAGTAAGGTGGCGCGAATCGTGGATTGTTTTGCGCGCCGATTGCAGATTCAGGAGCGCCTGACGGAAGAAATAGCCCATGCCATTCAGGAAATTACCTGTGCTGAGGGAGTTGGCGTGGTAATGAACTGCGCGCACTTGTGCATGATGATGCGCGGGGTTGAGAAGCAGAATGCCGTTACGGTAACGTCTTCGGTCCTTGGCTCCTTCCGTGAAGATCCAGGTGTACGGGCAGAGTTTATGAGCCTTGTTCGTTAAAAACCGCAAGATGTGGATAAAACAGTGCGCATGCCGGGTCTGGTATGCGCACTGTTTTTTACGTTGATGGGCAGGATTGTTTGAGGTGTGGCGACGGAAGAGAGACAGTTAGAAGACAGACGCAGGCAGATTTGGCCGGGTTCGTTCGTTTCGCGGATCAGACCGGATTACGGGAGGATATCGGGCGGAAACGGCGTGTAGGTCGATAATAGAGGAGGGCGCACAAAAGAAGTCCGGCGGTAATGGAGAGGCTGATGGGATAGGCCGCCATGATGCTTCGAAAGGTGTGAAAATGCGGGAAGCCCCAGTGAATCCAGCAGATACGAACGCCGCAAACGCCGAAAACGGTGAGGAGCGCCGGCGTCAGTGAAATGCCAAAACCGCGGAGATAACCGGAAAAGATTTCATAGCAGGTGGTGAAGGTATAGGCGGCGAAAACAAAGATCAGCCGGGTATAGCCCAGCTCGATCACTTCCGGGTTTGTATTGAAGAAGGATAGAATGTGGCGCCCAATGAGCAACACGCTGAAAATGGCCAGCGCCGTGGCCAGAATATCTTCCCCCAGGCAGATCCAGAAAATCCGTTTACAACGGTCAAATTGTTTTGCGCCGACGTTTTGTCCAACGAATGCGGTGCAGGCCTGACTGAACGCATTCAAAACCACATAGGCGAAGACCTCCACGTTGAAAGCCGCACAGGAAGCCGCCATAACCAGCGGTCCGAGGCTGTTGATGGCACGTTGAAGAACCAGATTCGAGATGGAGAACATGGCGCCCTGAATTCCTGCGGGGAATCCAATCCGGAGGATTTTCAAAAACGCATCGCGGTCAATACGGATCAGTTTCACTTTCAGGCGGATGGGAAGCGTAGAGGCCTGGAGCCGTCGCAGGAGGTAAAGAGCACTGACGCTGTTGGAGAGTATGGTAGCGATGGCCACCCCGTCAACAGTCATGTGCAATCCGATGACAAAAAAGAGGTTCAGGAAGACATTCAAGATGCCGGCAAACAGGAGTGCCAGAAGGGGTGTACGAGTGTCTCCAACACTTCGGAAAACCGCTGCTGCAAAGTTATAAAGCAGAATGACCGGCATTCCTAACAGATAAATGCGCAGATAGAGCAGCGCCAGCGGAAACACATCATGCGGCACACTGAGCATACGCAGCAGCGCGGCGGCCGATAGTTCGCCGATGGCGAGGACGAGCACGCCTCCGATGAATGCCATGGCGATGGCGGTGTGAACGGCGCGCCGAATACAAACCGCATCGCCGCGCCCAATGGCGTTGGCAATGACCACTGTAGCCCCAAGCGAAAGTCCGATAAAAAGGGTAATCAACAGGCTGATAACAAAACTGTTCGCGCCTACTGCCGCCACTGAGGCGACACTCAGCTCGCCTGTAAACCGTCCGACAACGGCTACATCGGCGGCATTAAAGAGCTGTTCCAGAATAGCCGTAGCCGCCAGGGGAAGCGCGAATTGCGGCAGTTTATCCCAAATGGAGCCTTGCAGCATATTTAATGCGGGTGATTTCATGGCAAACAGCTTCTCCTGCCGGTGAACAGGGGCGATAGTATACGCGCTTGCACGAAGGCGTGCAAATTCTTTTCAGGCAGGGAAGGGATGGTCGGGTTTCGGGACGTTGTCATCAGATGCAAAAACACCTGAAAACATCGTAAAAACGGAGCGTTCGATGCCTTGAATACTACACGCTTGCCGGGTTGCTTGAACGCGGACGGCAGCTGCGGTTTACGGCTTTTTAAAGGAATCTTTCAGCGTGACGGTTCGATTGAAAACCGGAGCGTTAGGTTTGGAGGCATGTTCATCCGGCGTGAAGTATCCCACGCGTTCGAACTGGTAATGTTCTCCGGGCACCGCATGAGCAAGGAGCGGCTCGCCGTAAGCTGTAACCGTTTTCATGCTTTCGGGATTGACCGCATCTAGGAAGTTCCCGCTCGGGCAGGCCATGGGATCTTCCAAGGCGAAGAGACGGTCGTAGAGGCGTACCTCAAAGGGGACGGCATATTTGGCGCTGACCCAGTGAATCGTTCCCTTTATTTTTCGCCCGTCCGAGGGGTTGCCGCCCCGACTATTCGGATCGTACGTGCCGTGGATTTCCGTCACATCCCCAGCTTCATTTTTAACGATATGCGTGCAGGTGAAGAGACAGGCTCCGCGGAGGCGCACTTCGTTCCCCACGGTTACGCGGAAAAACTTCTTCACGGGCACTTCCATAAAGTCGTCCCGATCAATCCACAGCTCGCGCGTGCAGCGGATCTTCCGTTTGCCGGCCTGCTCATTTTCAGGGTTATTCGGCACTTCCGCGGTGAGTTCTTCGCCCTCCGGCAAGTTGTCAATAATCAGCTTGACGGGGTTGAGAACGGCCATCCGGCGCTGGGCAATCCGGTTCAGGTCATCACGCACGCACCACTCCAACAGTGCGAGATCGGTTAACGACTTGTATTTTGAAATGCCAGTGCGTTCACAAAGGTCGCGAATTGCAGCGGCGGTGTATCCGCGGCGGCGCATTCCGGCCACGGTTGGCATCCGCGGGTCATCCCAGCCGTCCACATATCCTTCTTCAACGAGCTGCCGCAATAATCGCTTGCTCATGACCGTGTAAGTCAGGTTCAGCCGGGCGAACTCCCGCTGCTGCGGGCGAATGGTTTTTCCGTTGCGGACGACTAGGCGCCCCTGTTCGGCTAGGCGGTCAATCACCCAATCGTAAAGCGGGCGGTGCACCTCGAACTCCAGCGTGCACATTGAGTGCGTAACGCCCTCGAGCGCGTCTTCAATCGGGTGGGCAAAGTCATACATCGGGTAGCAGTGCCACGCGGTGCCTGTGCGGTAATGCGGTAAATCCACAATCCGGTAAATCACCGGGTCGCGGAAATGAATATTGGGGGAGGCCATGTCAATCTTGGCGCGCAGGCAATGGGTGCCTTCTGCGAATGCGCCTGCCCGCATCTTGCGGAAAAGGGCAAGATTCTCTTCTGGTGAGCGGTCGCGGTAGGGGGAGAAACGCCCGGGCTCGGTGGGAATGCCCCGATAAGCCTTCCATTCTTCCTGTGAAAGTTCGCATACATAGGCCTGCCCGCGCCGGATCAGCTCCTCGGCAATGGCCCACATGGTTTCAAACATGTCGCACGCATAGAAAAAGGCGTCCCACTTGTAGCCCAGCCAGGAGATATCCTTTTTAAGCTGTTCAACGAAGTCTTCCGACTCCTTGGAGGGGTTGGTATCGTCCATACGCAGATGGCACCGCCCGTGGAAGAGCTGCGCCATGCCGAAGTCCACCCACACGGCCTTGGCGTGGCCGATATGAATCCATCCGTTGGGTTCGGGCGGAAAGCGGGTAACCACTGTGCCGTCATTCTTTCCGGCGCTCAAATCCTCCTCAATCCATTGCCGCAGAAAATGCCGCGAGGTATCAGATTCAGAGGGAGGGGTGGCGCAGCTGTTTTTTTCCATGGTGAAACATCCTCAAAAGAAACGCGGAGAGTATACCAAAATCACGGCAGTGAAACACTTTCAGCTTTTCCCACCGCTTCCCCGCCGGGCAGGCCGGCGACCTGTTCGCTTTGCGCGGGGAGTGTCTGCCCTGTTGGCTGTTGGGGCGGTTCCGCCGTGCGGATGAGTGTTTGAATCAAATCGGCGGCCAGAAAGAGCCCGGCACTTGCTGTTACCGGCATATAGGAGCCCAAGGTATTGCCCGCGCCTAGCGGGCGCGGCGTCTCCTTCGACCAAACGCAGCGGATGCCGCGCGAAATGCCGCGTTTGCGCAGCTGCTGCCGAAGCGTCCGCGCGAGCGGGCAGGTGTGCGTTTGGGAAAGATCGGTTACGCGCAGCGCCGCCGGATCCAGCTTCCGCGCCGCACCCATGGCGGACCATACGGGGATTTGCTGCCGCACGCAGGCCTCCAGAAGCGCCGCTTTTGCCGGCAGGTCATCAATCGCGTCCACAACGGCATCGGGCTGTACGTGCGCCAGCAGGGCGGCGGCGGAGAGCGGCGTAACGAATTGGGTTTCTGCCGAAGCGGTGCAGGTGGGGGCGATATCTTGCAGCCGCTGCCGGGAGGCTTCCGCTTTGGAGCATCCAATCAATGACGCCGCAGAGAACGGCTGCCGATTCAGGTTGGAGGCCTCAAAGACATCGCCATCCACCAGCGTCAGCCGTCCGATTCCGCTCCGCGCCAGGGCTTCCAGGCACGCGCCGCCGACAGCTCCCAGTCCTACCACGAGCACATGTGCGCCCTGCAGGCGTCTCAGCACCTTTGTGCCCAGCAGCGCTTCGGTACGCAGGAGGGTGGGGGAAAGGCCGGTCATGGCGTACAGCGGGTTATTGCAGCGTGGCACCGGTGGAGGCATTGCCCACCAGCTTGGCATACCGGCGAAGCCAACCGGTAACCGCGCGTTGCGGCCACGGTTTGGCGGCGGCGCGGCGGGCGGCGAGCTCCGCATCGCTCACCTGCACTTCCAGCAAATTATGCGGGATATCGATATGAATGAGGTCGCCATCCTGCACGAGGCCGATTTCGCCGCCCTCTGCCGCCTCGGGCGAGACGTGCCCGATGCAGGCGCCATGCGTGGCTCCGGAGAAGCGGCCGTCGGTAATGAGCGCCACTTGTTCACCCAGTCCGGCGCCGATGATATAGGCCGTTGGGGCGAGCATTTCCTGCATCCCAGGGCCGCCTTTGGGGCCTTCCCCGCGGATGACGACCACGTGCCCGGCGTGAACTTTTCCGGCCAGGATTCCCTCACAGGCTTCTTCCTGCGAGTTGAAACAGATGGCCTTGCCGGTGAAGTCCAGCATCGAGGCATAAACGCCGGCCCGCTTCACGATTGCGCCCTGTTTGGCCAGGTTGCCATGCAGCACGGAAAGGCCGCCGTCTTGGGAATAGGCGTTGCTAAAGGGGCGGATAACCGCATCATCGCGCACCTCGGCCTCGGCGGCGATCTCACCCAGCGTTTTTCCGCTGACGGTGCGCTTGGTCAAATCCATCAAGCCTTCCCGTTCGGAAAGGCGGTGCAGAATGGCGGAAATGCCGCCTGCACGATCTACATCAACCATATGGTAGGCGCAGCTGGGCGCCACTTTGCAGATATGCGGCGTGCGCTTGGAGATGGCGTCTATGCGGTGCAGGTCATAGGCGATGCCGGCTTCGTGGGCAAAGGCCAGTGTGTGGAGCACGGTGTTGGAGGAGCCGCCCATGGCCATATCCAGGGCAAAAGCATTGTCGATGGCCGTCTGATCTACCAGATCGCGCGGCAGGGGGCCATTTGCCAAAGCCATTTCCACAATGCGGCGTGCGGCGGCTTTCCAGAGCTCTTTACGGCGCGGATCCACGGCCGGGATGGTGCCGTTCCCGGGGAGCGCAAGCCCCAGCACTTCGCACAGGCAGTTCATGGAGTTGGCCGTGAACATGCCCGAGCAGGAGCCGCAGCCGGGGCAGGAAGTCTCTTCAATGGCTTCCAGCTGCGCGGCGGTGATTTTGTCGTTTTTGTATTCCGCTACGGCCTCGAAGACGGTGTTCAGATCGGAATCCTTCCCCGTGATGGGATTTTTCCCCGGGAGCATGGGGCCGCCGGAAGCGAAAATGGTGGGGATGTTCACACGCAGGGCGGCCAGAATCATTCCCGGAACGATTTTATCGCAGTTGGGGATACAGATCATGCCGTCGAAACAGTGCGCGCGCAGCATGGTTTCCACGGTGTCGGCAATCAGTTCGCGGCTGGGCAGGCTCATTTTCATGCCCTGATGCCCCATGGCGATGCCGTCGCAGACGGCGATGGTGTCGAACTCAAACGGTACGCCGCCTGCCTCGCGGATGGCCTCTTTGACCAGATCATTCACGGCGCGCAGGTGGCAATGCCCGGGAACGATATCGGTATACGAGGAACAAACGGCAATGAAGGGTTTGCCAAAGTCTTCACGGGCTACGCCAGCCGCCCGCAGAAGGGAACGGTGCGGGGCTTTCTGATAACCACTTTTAATCGTGTCGCTGCGCATGATCATCTCTCCAAATCAAGTTCTGAAAACGCGGATAGTTTAGCATATCTGCGGGGGCAGGAACGGGGCGGCAGGCAGGCGGGGAACCGGTGCCGCCCGGCGTCTGTCCGTATCCGCCCCGGCTTGAGGGCAAACCCGGGGCGGATCGGTCTTGCGTCCGCCCCGGGTTCCGGCAGCGCCTGCTTCGGGTTAAACCTAGGCTGTGGAGGCATGGGGGTGTCTGCCTGCGCGAGGCATGATGTGTGCATGTGTGGGAATCTGCCTGACAACCCTTTCGGAGGGGGTAGGGATATGCTAACATAAGAGAATAAAGGAGAACGTGATGAATCGGAGAGCATTTCTGGAATCGATGGCCGGGTTGGCTGCTGCTGTGCCGGGTGGGGTTCTGTCGGCCAAGGGGGCGGCTGATGCGGCGCGGAGCCGGGTGGTCGTGGTGCGGCGCGGAGAACCGGCGGAGATGTTTCGCCGGGGAATTGCCGCGCTGGGCGGCATCACGGCGTTTGTCAAGCCGGGGCAGCGCGTGGTGGTTAAGCCCAATATCGGGTGGGACCGCACGCCGGAGTTTGCCGCCAACACGCATCCGGATCTGGTGGGGGAGATTGTCCGGCAGTGCCTGGCGGCGGGCGCGGCGGGCGTAACGGTTTTTGATCACACGTGCAACGCCTGGAAAAAGTGTTACGAACACTCCGGGATCGAGGCTGCGGTGAAGGCTGCGGGCGGAACGATGGCCGAGGCGCACGAAGTCTCGGCCTACCGCGAGGCGGCGTGCCCGGAGGCGGTGCGCATGAAGCAGGCCAAGATTCATCATGCCATTCTGGAGGCCGATGTTTTCATCAATGTGCCGATTCTGAAAAACCACGGCGGCGCAAAAATGACGGCGGCGCTGAAGAACTTTATGGGGTTGGTGTGGGATCGGCAGTTCATGCACCGCAATAATCTGGCGCAGTGCATCGCCGATGCGCCGCTTTATCGGAAGCCCACATTGAATGTAGTGGATGCTTACCGCACGATGCAGACGAACGGCCCCCTTGGCGTGGGGCTGACGGATGTTCGGACGCTGCGTTATCAGCTGCTTTCGACGGATCCCGTGGCGATCGATGTACTGGCGGCCAAACTGCTGCGCTTCCCTGTGGAGAGTATTCCCTATCTGGCGCTGGCGGCAAAGAACGGGCTGGGCATACTGGAGGAGGCGCAGATGGAGGTGATTCGCTTGGAGGCAGGTGCCCCGGAGCCGGTGGTGAAGGGGTGAGCCCCTGGGCTGCAGGAAGCAGGAAACGCGGATGAGGCAGGCAGAAAAATCATCTTTGGGCGCGGCGGGCGCAGGAACGGTTTCGGGGGCGCCCCGGCGGGGTCGGTCGCGGTTTTGGCGCATGGCGCGCGGCGTGCGGATTCTGTTGGCTGCGGGCTCGGCGGCGTTGATCACGCTGGCTTTTGGGGAGGCGGCCGACGGCCTGGCTTTGGCGGCTAAAGGGCAGTTCGGCCCGGCGCTGCTCGCGGCCGCCGGGCGGGCATCGCTGGCGGGGGCGGCAGTGGCCGCCGGGTGGCTGGTGCTGACGCTGTTCTTGGGGCGCGTGTTCTGTTCGGTGGGGTGCCCGCTGGGCATTTTGCAGGATGTGCTGGGGAAACTTTTCTTCTGGCGGAAGAACCGTCCGCAGCCGCGCCTGCTGCTTTTGCGTAAAGGGCTTGGCGTGTGCTGCTGGGGCGCGGCGCTAATCGGCGGCTGGACGCTGGGAATGCGCTTTCTGGAGCCGTTTACGCTGTTTGGGGCGATGGTTTCCTGCGGGTGGCTGCCGTTGGCGGCGCTGGCGGTGCTGATCTTTTGGCGGCGGCGGTTCTTCTGCAACAGTTTGTGCCCGGTGGGGGCGCTTCTGGCCTGCGGCGCCTCTATGGCTCCATTTGGGTTTCGCTTTACGGCGCGGTGCATCCGGTGCGGCAAATGTGTGCAGGCGTGCCCGGCAGGGTGTCTGGATCCCAAAACGGCAGTTTTCGACAATGGGCGGTGCATCCGGTGCCTGGCCTGTGCGGCGGTGTGCCCGGTGAATGCGCTTGCATATGGGCGGAATGCGGCCTGCCGCATTCCCGGCCGCCGGGCTTTTTTACGGGCAGGGGCGTTTCTGGCCGGAGGTGCAGTGGTGGGCGCGGCGGCGCGGAAGACCGTGCCGCTCTATGCGGCCTACGGGCCGCGGGCGAATGTGGCGCGGGAGGGAATTTACCCGCCCGGCGCGGGGTCGCGCCAGCGCTTTCTTTCCAAATGTACGGATTGCCGCTTGTGCGTGCAGCATTGCCTGGGGCAGGTGCTGCGCCCGGCGGGGCGGTTCGGGGCGGTGCATCTGGAGTTTGACCGGGGCATGTGCGAGTTTAACTGCACGCGCTGCACGGAGGTATGTCCCACGGGGGCGCTGCGCCCGCTGGATGCGGCCATCAAGAAGCGGACGCGGCTGGGGCTTGCGGCGGTGGATCTCACGCTGTGTGTGGCGGCCACGGAGGAGTTTGAGTGCGGCGCCTGCGCGGAGCACTGCCCCACGGGGGCGCTTCGGATGCGCGAAAATGCTGCGGGCGTTTTGATTCCCGTGCTGGATGCACGGCTGTGCATTGGGTGCGGCAGCTGCGAGCACCCGTGCCCGGTGCGCCCCATCAAGGCGGTGCGTGTGTGGCCGGTGGAGGTGCAGGTGCTGGCGGCGGATCCGGCCGATCTGCTGAAGCCGCAGCAGCCGGCGGTGCAGGAATCGGAGGAGTGGTTGATCTGACGGCCGAGCGCGTGCCGGAATTCAAGGCGCTCTGGAAACGCATCAGCCCAAGATCCGTCTATGCCGTTGACTTTGATACCGATGAACTGGTTCAACGGGCGATTGCCGCGATCAACCTGGATCTCCGTGTGCCGAAGATTTATTTCAGGGTGGAAGCTGGCGCAATGGATGAGATCCAGTCAAAGGAGGCACTCCTTGACGGAAGCGCCTTTGCGAAGTCCACGTCATCGACTTACGACAGCAGCAGACAGATCCGCGCCAGCGGCAGTGTGAAGTATGATTTGATCGGCAAGCTGGTTGAGGAAACAGGCTTGACGCGAAAAGCCGTTGTTGCGATTCTGACTGGTATTGAGAAAGCCGTTTTTGAGCAGTTCAAGACCAATCCGGAGGCGTTTATCCTTAAAGCCGCCGCATTGATCAATGACGAAAAGGCAACCACCATTATTCAGCACATTACCTACCATGTGCTGGACGAGCATTACAATACAAACATCTTTACCGCACCAACCCTCAAGGGTAAGCTTGGGGTGAACGCGATGAAAGCGCAGCGGCATCTCTACGATCATATTGTGTATGATTCCACAAACGAACGCGATTTTGCGGCCGATCTGGACACCAACACGGATGTGGCGGTTTACGTGAAGCTGCCGAAGAGCTTTTATATTGCCACACCCGTTGGGCACTACAATCCGGACTGGGCGATTGCCTTTTATAAAGGCACGGTGAAACATATCTATTTCGTTGCCGAGACGAAAGGCTCCATGAACTCCATGCAGCTCCGGCTCATTGAGGAATCGAAAGTTCACTGCGCCAGGGAGCATTTCAAGGCTATCAGCAGCGGGCATGTGGTTTATGACGTGGTAGACAGCTATGAAGCGCTGCTCGACAAGGTGATGCGGTAGGTGCGTGTTTTGGGCGGCGGCCGGTGCAGCGTGTGCCGCGCGAGGTATGACGCGGCGCCGGGCTTTTGTTAGCATATGGCGCATGGCAGAAACCAGACGGCGGATCCTGTTGCATACGTGTTGCGGCGTTTGTGCGTCGCACTGTATCCGTGTATTGAAAGCGGAGGGTTGGGAGCCGGTGCTGTTTTTCTCCAACTTCAATATCTACCCGCATGCGGAGTATCTGCGGCGGCGTGCGGCGGCGGAGGCGCTGGCGCGCGCGGAGGGGGTGGATTGGGCGGAGGATGCGCCGGATCATGCGGCGTGGCGGGCGTGTGTGGCGGCCGGTTATGAACAGTGTCGGGAAGGGGGCGGCCGGTGCGCGCGGTGCTTCCGCTTTTCTCTGGAGCGGGCGTTCCGGCAGATGCGGGCGTTGGGGTGCGAGGCGTTTACCACAAGCCTGACAGTGTCTCCGCACAAGCGGAGCGCGGTTCTGCATGCCATTGGGCGGGAAGTCGGCGGGGCTGCCTTCCGTGCGTATGACTTCAAGAAGCAGAATGGGTTTCTGGAATCCAACCGCCTGGCGGCGGAGCGCGGGCTTTATCGGCAGATCTATTGCGGGTGTGAGTTTTCCCTTCGGCATCGGGAACCTTTTCGGATGGTGCTGCTGGGGCTGGGCTATCGCGGGGAGATTTACGCACGGTGGGCGCTGGCGCATCCGCAGGATGTGCAGGTGACGGCCATCGCTGAACCGGATCCGCGGAAGTGCCGGGTGTGGGCGGAGCGTTTGTCGCTCCCGGCGGAGGCGGTCTTTTCGGATTGGAGCGAGGCGGTGGCAGCGGCAGACGCGGAGGCGGCGGTGATTGCCCTGCCGGATCGGCTGCATTTTCCGGCGGCCATGCAGGCGTTGGCACGCGGGCTGCATCTGCTTCTGGAGAAGCCGGTGGGCGCCACGTGGGAGGAGTGTGTGGTGCTGGATGCGGCGGTTCGAGAGTCCGGGCGGCTGGTTCAGATTGGGCATATTCTGCGGTTTACGCCTTATTATATGAAGATTGCCGAGTGGATTCGCAGCGGGGCATTGGGGGAGCTGGTGAGCATTCGTCATCTGGAACCGGTGGGATTTCATAAGGCGGCCATGGCGTTTTGCCGGGGCACCTGGGGGGATACCCGGCGAAGTACGCCGATGATTCTTCAGAAATGCAGCCATGACTTTGATTTGTTTGCCTGGTGGGTGGGTGCACGCTGCCAGAGCGTGCAGTCCTTTGGCGGATTGGCACATTTTCGCCCGGCGTGCGCCCCGGCGGGGGCGGCGGCGCAGTGCGTGACGTGCCCGGCCGCCATTGAGCGGACGTGTGCGTATTCCGCCATCCGCCTGCTGAAAGAGTCGCAGAGCCTCTGGTACATGTTCCCGGATGTGTCTCCGGCGGGGATTGAACGGGCGCTGCATGGGCCACTGGGGCGATGTGTGTATGCGGGCGGCAATGATGCGGTGGATCATCAGGTGGTGAATCTGCTGTTTGAAAACGGCGTAACGGTTTCGCACGCGATGGAGAGCTATACGTTCGGGCGTGATCGGGAAACACGACTGTTCTTTACGGGCGGAGAGATTCTGGGTGATGCCCGCCGCCTGGTGATTCGGCGGTTCGCCGACCGCACGACAACGGTATGGGATGCGGCATTGGAAAGCGGAAATGCCGCGCATGAAAGCTCGTATGTGGTGGGGAATGACGGGTTGCTGACGGATTGGGTGCTGGCGCTGCGGTCGCTCCCGCCTGCTCATTATGCCGAGCGCTTTCATGAAAGCATTCAGGCGCACGCGATGGCGTTTGCCGCAGAGGTTTCCCGGACGCATGGCGGGGTGTCTGTTCCGCTGGCTTCGTTGTGAAGGATGTGGAAGAAATGGAAACGGAAACCTTAGATCTTGGCTTTGCACAATTGGATGCCGGCCGCGCCGCCCGCACGGGAATGGCGGAGACGGTCTTCTGTCAGGGAAAGACAACGGAGCAGGTGGTGCGGATCTTCCGGGCGTTTGCTGAAGCGGGTCAGCCGACGCTTGGAACGCGGTGCTCGCCTGAACAGGCGGCGGCGCTTTTGACGCACTGCCCGGGTGTGACGCATGACCCGGCGGCGCGGACGGTGGCGCTGAGCATTCCCGGAAAGCCGCCTGCCGTACTGCCCGGCCTGGTGGCGATTTGCTCGGCAGGGACGGCAGATTTGCCGGTGGCGGAGGAGGCCGCCCAGACGGCGCAGTTCTTTGGCGCGGCGGTGCAGCGGTTTTATGATATCGGGGTGGCGGGGATTCACCGTCTGTTTGCCCGGCTGGAGGCCATTCGCGCGGCAGATGTGGTGTTGGTGGTGGCAGGCATGGAGGGCGCGCTGGGGAGCGTGGTGGCCGGGCTGGTGCAGGCGCCGGTGATCGCGGTGCCGACGTCTGTGGGCTACGGGGCGTCTTTTCAGGGACTTGCGCCGCTGCTTTCCATGCTGAATGCGTGTGCGGAGGGGCTTTCTGTGGTGAATATTGACAACGGTTTTGGGGCGGCGGTGCAGGCGTGCCGAATCTTGCGTCTGCGGTGCCCGCGCCCGGGACAGAAAGGCATTTGAACATGGAACGCTGGCTTTATGTGGATGGCGGATGCGGAATCAGTGGGGATATGCTGGTGGCCGCGCTGCTGGATTTGGGCGCCGACCGCTCCAAACTGGATGCTGCGTTGAAGCCGTTGGAGCCGGAAGGGCTTACGTACACGGTTTCCAGGCAGGTGAAGCAGGGATTTGCGGGGCATGACTTTGACGTACATCTGGCGCATCATCACGCCCATGCGGAGACCGCGGGGCATTCGGGGCATCATGGGCGGAATCTGGCGGACGTGATGCAGATTTTGGAGCAGTTACCGATCAGCCCGGGCGCCCGCAGGCTGGCAGAGCGGACGTTCCGAATTGTGGCCGAGGCAGAGGCCAAGGCGCATGGCCGGCCGATCGATGAAATCCATTTTCATGAGGTGGGAGCACTGGATTCGTTGGCTGATATCGTTGGCGCGGCGGTGCTGGTGGATGATTTACAGCCGGCGGCGTGTGTGGTTACGGGATTTGCGGAGGGGCAGGGGACAGTAACTTGTGCGCATGGCGTGCTGCCGGTGCCGGTGCCGGCGGTGCTGAACATCGCGCAGGCGTATGGTATTGCGCTGCGCCCCTCGGCGGTGCTGGGTGAGCGGGTTACGCCCACGGGCATGGCGCTGGCCGCTGCGCTGCGGACGCAGGCCGCGCTGCCGCAGGCTTACCGCATTGAGCGTGTGGGCGTTGGGTTTGGGAAACGCGACTTTGGCTGCCCGAACTTTTTGCGCCTGCAATGGATTTCCCCGGAGGGGGGCGGCGGGCGGCTCCATTGCCTAGAGGCGAATCTGGACGACTGTTCCGGCGAAATGCTGGCGGTGGCGGCTGACCGACTGCGGCAATTGGGCGCACGGGATGTATGTTTTGCCCCCTGTTTCATGAAGAAAGGGCGCCCGGCGTATCAGCTTCAGGCGTTGGTGGATGAACCGCTGCTGGAACGGGCGGCGGAGGTGCTCTTTCGGGAAACAACGACGATTGGTGTGCGGTATTACCCGGTGGAACGTTTTTGTATGGCGCGGGAAATGGTTTTATTGGAGACGCCGATGGGGCAGATTCAGGCCAAGCGGTGCACGTTTGGCGCGTGTGTACGGTGTTATCCGGAGAGCGACAGCGTGCGTGCGGCGGCGGAGGCCAGAGGGCTCCCGTATCCGGTGGTGTTTGAACAGGCAATGAAGGCGGCGCAGGCGTATGTTGCTCCTTGAACGATTGAAGGCGTGGATTCAGGCAGAATGTGCCGATGGTGTAGCAGTGGCGTTTTCCGGAGGGATTGATAGCACCACGCTGCTTGCGGCGCTGACGGTGTGTCGGCAGGAGCAGCCGTTTCCGCTTTTGGTTTTGACGTATGCTTCACCGTTTCAGCCGCACGATGAAACGGCTCAGGCGCAGCAGGAGGCTTTGCGGTTAGGGGCACCTGCGCAGGTGATTTCCGGGAATCCGCTTGAAGATGCGGTATTGGCTGATAATCCGCCGGACAGATGCTATTACTGTAAGCGGCGGATCTTTGGTACATTTCTGTCGGTGGCGGCAGGG
>CALBHX010000105.1 GCA_937892925.1 uncultured Lentisphaeraceae bacterium | reverse complement strand
GTCGCATTCTTCTCCGCGGACAGCTAGTTTGTAAAGTGGTTGGCCGGCAATCTTGACAGCAGAGTACATGGGCGGTTTCTGAAAGATATCACCAACGAACTCGTTGTGAATAGCGGCTGTAATTTGTTCTTCTGTGAGGGTGAGGGTAGAGTGCTCTGCAATGATATTTCCAAGGCGATCTTGAGTTGTAGTTTCAGCTCCGAAACGGATTGTCCCCTGATAGGTCTTATCACCCCCCATAACACGATCGGAAATTTTTGTTCCTTTCCCTAAAAGGATCAACAATAATCCCGTGGCATCAGGATCTAACGTTCCTCCATGCCCGACTTTGGTGAATCCAAATTTTCGGCGAAGTGTTGTGACGACTACGTGAGAAGGCATTCCTGCAGGCTTATCTACCGGCAGAATACCATCGGGATCTGGATAGACTTCACTCATGTTCAGGCTTCACCGATTGAGCTTGTGTTTCTTCTGAGACTTCAATGCAATTTGGAAGGTGGTTCAAGATGTCTAAAACACGATCACCCTTCGCGATTCCGACATCAAGCCGGAATCGTAAATGTGGTGTAAACCTCAGGGTTAAGTTTTGATTAATGAGCGTCTGAATTGCTTTTGCGTGCTTTGAGAGTCGTCGTAACCAAGTAGGGTGCTGTTCAGCATCACGAATGGAGACCCATACATCTGCTGTTCGCAAATTAGGCGCACAACATACCTTGGTTACGGTGATTCCTGCGATGTCAATGGTTGGGTCAGACTGAAGAACTCGAAAGAGATCGTCGGCAATCTCTCGGAGAAGTAGTGCATTGACACGTTCGAGTCGATTGATGGACATCTCATTCCTTTTATAACGTTTTGGGAAGTTCTTCCATTTCGTAACACTCGACGATATCTCCCTCTTGGAATGCTTCAAAGCTGCCAAATCCTAGCCCGCACTCTTGCGCGGGGGAGATTTCTTTGACGTCTTCTTTAAAATGTTTCATTGTTACTACCGCGCCATCAAAAATCTGATTCTTACCGCGATAGATGCGGAATTTACCCTTAAATTTAAGAGTTCCATCCAACATTTGGCATCCGGCGATTTTGCCCAATTTACTGATATCAAAAACTTGACGGATTTCCGCATGCCCTCGTACGACTTCCTTGTATTCTGGTGCAATCAGATCAAGCATGCAACGCTTGACGTGCTCAATTAGTTCGTAAATGATACGGAAGGTATTTACTCGAATGCCATTTTGACGAGCCATGGCCTGAACACCAGGTTCGCAATTGACACTAAAACCGAGGATCGTTGCATCTTTTGCACGCTGAACGTCTGCAGCCGTGATAGAACCTACTCCGGAGTATAGCACCTTAAGAGATACTTTTTCGGATTTGATTTCTTTAAGGCATTCAACAACGGCTTCTGCGGTTCCCTGTGTGTCGGCTTTAATGATAACGTCAAGCTGCGCTTTCCCGTCTGCCCCAAGCAATTTTGTCCAGTCTGCCATACTTGAGGATTGAGCAGCAGAAAGCGATTGTAATTTATTTGCTTCAGCTGTACGTTCGGCTAACTCGCGGGCTCGTTTTTCGTTCAGCATGACACGAAACTCTGAACCTGCTTCCGGAACTCCAGAAAGACCCGTACATTTTACAGCGATTGAGGGGCCAGCAGATTTAACCTGTTTGCCGCGCTCGTCAATAAGGGTGCGAACTTTACCGTAGTGCTCGCCGCAGAGTACGACATCCCCAACCTTGAGTGTGCCACCCTGAACGAGTAAGGTGGCGGTTGGCCCAAGGCCTTGTTCAAGTTGAGATTCAATTACAGCACCGTTGGCACGCCGATTGGGGTTGGCCTGAAGTTCCAACACATCGGCTTGAATTAGGATGGTTTCCAATAAATCATCAACGCCCTGTCCGGTTGTTCCCGAAACTTCACAGCATTCGATGTCGCCCCCCCAGGTACTTGGTGTGAGCCCTTCAGCTTGTAACATCTGATAGACTCTCATGGGATTGGCATCCGGTTTATCGCATTTTGTGACGGCGACAAGCATTTGAACACCGGCATTTCGCGCGTGTTTAATTGCTTCTCGTGTTTGAGGCATCACACCATCATCGGCAGCTACAATAATCACAGCGATATCCGTGATGTTTGCTCCACGGGCTCGCATGGATTCGAATGCAGAATGACCGGGTGTGTCAACGAAGGTAATTAAGCGCTTATTCCCATTGTCATCGGTTTGATCGACCTCAATCGTATAAGCTGCGATATGCTGCGTAATGCCACCGGCTTCTCCCGCAGCCACATGTGATTTTCGGATATAGTCCATCAATGTGGTCTTACCGTGGTCAACATGGCCGAGAAATGTAACGACAGGCGGCCGTAGGCACATATCCTCGGGCTTATCTTCTGGAATTTCATCGTCAGCATCTTCGCTCTTGAGTTGCGGCTTACGCTCAGCAGACCGCTTAGAACGCTCTTCCATCTCTGTAGAGAAACCGTATTTTTCGGCAATCTTCTGAACAATACCGATTTCAAGCGTTTGGTTGATGGTTGCGAGCACTTTTAAACCCATTAAGTCGACAATAAGCTTATTGGGAAGTACGTCCATCAATTCAGCAAGCTCTTTGACTGTTACCGGGCCGTTCAATTGAAGTTTTTTCCCTGTAACAATTGCAACTTGAGGAGTGGAGGCAGGAGCAGGCGTTTCTTTCTGAGGTGCTGCCGGTCTACGTTGGGTTTTGTCGCTTCGTTCATTCCGACCACCAGTCCCCCGGCGGTCATCGGTACGGCGTTCCCGTCCGCCACGGTTCCCATTACGGGAATCATCATTACCGCGTCCATCCGTCTTGCCTCGCATGGGAGGGGTTGGAGAAAGTCCAACGAGGGTAGGGCGGGCAGGAACAGATTTGGTTAGAGTGGGCTTCTGTACAACTGTACTTGGCGCCAATGTTGCGTTTAACGTTGAAGGTGGTGAATTCTTCTTCTGGATAGGTGCACCGATTGGTTGAGTCCGTTCGTTGGTATCACGTTTAACTTGTGAGACAAACTTATTCGCTTTGGAATCGGAGGTTATGGGTTGTTTGGATGTTTCTGCGGCAGGTTTTATTATCGGACTTTCCGCACTCTGAGTCACAGTAGATGTTTTTGTCGGCTTCATTTCGCCGGGAGGAGGGGGCGTTGCAAGAGATGCAATGTCTACATTTGATGTCGTAGAAGTTTGTTTGGAATTCGAATTCGGCGGCACTACTGCTACTTCCGGAGTCGTCGAAGAAGATACCTCCGTTTGAATGACAACAGGTTGTGAAGGCGTAACATGCTTGTGGGAATGTTTGGCGGCGTCTACCTCTAAGGCATGCTGCCGATGTAGATCGACGGCTTCTCGATTTCGTTTAATTTCGGAAGTTCGTAAAGCCTCGCTTTGCGATTTACGTGATTTCCGAGAGGTTTCATATTTGGTCAATAGGGTGTTTCGATCTGCTTGTGAAAGTGTTTCAACCCACGCATTCAATGCAACGAGATCGTCTTCATCTAAGGTCGAAAGTGTAGACGAAACATCCAGTCTAAGCACCTTGGCCTGAGCCAAGATGATGCCCGCGGGAAGCCCTGTACGCTTTGCAAATTCAGAAACTCTCATGCGGTTTACTCTCCCTTGGCATCAACGATGGTTTGTGCGTGGTCATAAATTTCCTTGACTGTAGCCTCATCCAATCCTGTGGTTGTTTGGAAATAAGCAGGTTCGGCATGAAGTACACCCTCAGGCGAGTGGAAACCACAATCAAAGAGTTTTTCGGCAACAACGGTGGTGACTTCAAAGTCCCTGGCGAGTTGATGTACCATTTCTTCCCGTTTGTTTTCAAAAAGCTGGGCATCATCTTCAACGGATGCAGGAACAGCATCTGCTGTGATTGAGATTCGCCACCCCGTGAGTTTGGTTGCTAATCGAACATTTTGACCACCTCGGCCGATGGCGAGCGAGAGCTTTTCTGCCGGAACGGTGGCGTAGATAGCATGCGCGTCTTCATCCACTCGCATTGTGGTTGGTTCTGCAGGTTGCAATGCTGCTCGAACGTATAATTCAGGGTCGTCGTTGTAACGTACGATATCAACTTTTTCGCCATTTAATTCTTGCACAATATTACGGACACGTGCTCCACGCATTCCAACGCAAGCCCCCATTGGATCTACTGCTGGATCTAGGGAACGAACCGCCACTTTTGAACGGCGTCCAGGATCACGCGCTACACCAAGGATTTCGACCACGCCATCGGCGACTTCGGCGACTTCCAAGCGAAATAAGGCTTTGACGAAGTCTGTACATGCACGGGAAAGGATTACAGCAGGTCCGGAAGATTCATTCTGAACTCGAAGTACGTAGGCTCGGATAACATCTCCGGTGTTATATTCCTCGGAAGGAATCCGCTCTTTTGCCGGGAGCACGGCTTCTGTTTTACCGAGCTCAACGTAGAGATCTTTGCGGGCAACAAGTTTAACGGTCCCGGTTACGATGTCCCCAACACGATCCTTGTATTCGTTATAAACATTACTCCGTTCCGCCTCACGGATTTTCTGCATGATCGTCTGCTTAGCGGTTTGTGCTGCGATACGGCCAAGTTTTTCTGCCGGGACCGGAACTTTAACCGTATCACCATCCTGAACATTTGGGTCGAATCGGCGTGCTTGAGCAACAGTAAGAATACCAAGCCCGTGTTCAGAGTCAGAAACGGCATAAAGATCCCATGCTTTAAGTTCCAATGTCTTTCGATCAATTCGGACGGTAAAATCGGCTGAAACGCGTGTATTTTTACGGGCTGCCTGTTCCACAGAGCCTTCGATGGCCTGCAGTATGGTCTCACGATCTACCCCACGCTCCCGCTCAAGGTAACCGATTACGGCTGCAAACTCGGCATTCATTGCCATCGTATTGACTCCTTCCTGCGTTCTTACTAAAAAAGCGCGAGCCTTCGCTCACGCCTCTACTAAAAAATAGAAAACGACCGCACAATATCATATCTGGTTGTAATTGTCAAATATTTTAAGATGGAAGTAGGGTAAAATACGGGGTGTGTCTTGTTCGGAAGATGAAAGTCTGACATTTTGGCGGGGCTTTGTTGTAAAAATGTTCCAAATTATCTTCTGTGACGAGATTGTGAAGTATACGCACGTCTTCTTAGATTATCTGAACGCCACGTAGTGATAGTTAAGAGAAACATTCCATGTATAGATGGGTAAGTATAGATAGGCTGCTATATGGTTCGACTTTTAATGAAATTTTATTGACTCTTGATTTATTTTAGGCAACAAAAATAAGCATTCTGTGAGAGCATGGAGTTCTCGTTATATCGTCATCTCCTGGGGCAGAGGTCTGTTAAAAGTTTTTCCCATGCACCGAAAACAACATCTTCAGTATAACGTGCTCGTACAAATCGACTGGCAGATTCGCCTAAACGTTCACGCAACGAAGGATTGTCAATCAACCGCTGAAGTTGAACGGCAAACGATTCCGCGGTAAATTCTTCTGCCAGAAGCCCCGTGTCGCCGTTTTGAATGAGCTCATTCACGCCTGGCGCATTGCGGAATCCAACGCATGGAAGCCCGAACCACATGGCTTCAGCCAGTGCTAAGCCAAACCCTTCTACACGTGAAGGATAGACACAGATACCCGCTTGCTCAAAAATGGAACGAACATTAGTGGTTATCCCCATGAAACGGACTCGAGAGGCAATCCCAAGTGCTTCGACTTGAGCGTGAAGTTGCTGTTCTTCCTGAGGTGTGCCACTGCCATACAGATCTAAAATCCAGGCATCTGAACGCGTCAAGCGGGCAAAGGCTCTCAATAACATGGCGTGATTCTTATCTTTACTGAAGTAAGCAACGTAGACCATGTGCCGGTTACGTGAGGTGAATTGTGGGAGCGGATGCTTTGGTGCGTAGGGAAGAGCGTTTCCAATTACAGCGATGGGGGCAGATGTATAAGGTCGAAGGGCTTGTTCGTGCGATGGAAGCAATACTTGACAGGCAGCTGCCGTTCGGAGCGTACGTTCCAAACGTCGAACACGTTGATATTTATTCTTCTTAAAACAAACGGGAGGATAAACATGAAACATTTGAACCCACGGTATCGCAAGTGGTGAGGGGGTATGATGCATTAGTTCTACAGATTCATTTGTACCTGCGGCGATCACAATGTCCGGGTGTAATGTGCTAACGAGTAATTGAAGCTGAGCAGAACGTTCACGAAGGATATCAAATTGTGGAAATACCTGTTCCAGTAAGTTCATTCCTAACCGCGTTCGTAAGAGGATTTTATTTAAAAGAAGCTTCCCTTTCCAAGCTTTCTGTATGGGATAGAAATGAAGACAAACGTCTGACTTAAAAGTTACAAAAAGCGGTTCGTGGCTGAGTTGCCGCGTGATCACATGTACAGTGAATCCTCGGTTGACCAAGGCATTGGCTAGCGCGGCTGTTGCTCGACCAGCTCCGCGCCCATTGGAGAAGAAGTCCTTGTAAATGACAATTGTGAACGGTGGCTTCACGGGCATAATACATTTATTTTTTAGCGGTTGCGTTCAGTTGCTCCCGAAGGATAAGAGCTGCGCCCTCCGTTGCTGCCTGTAACTGATTACTAAGGCGGGCAGAATCACTACCTAACTGTGCTAATGTTTTAATTTGTTCAACCCGATCTGCAAGATTGGAGATGCTTACATCGTCTCGTAAAGAGCGTACGTAAGCGGAAAGTGATTTACGCTGGGCATTGAGCTCCTGCATGGTTGCTTGGTATTGTGCTGTGATCGCCGCTTGAATATCAGCTGATGGGGTTTCGTTGGTATTTGGGGCACATACTTTCGCTGAGGTTGTTGTCAATAAATTTTGATAAGTGGTTGGAGTGTTCTGAACGGATTGAGCTTGCGTATAGATGCGCTCGTAGAGCGCGGAGATTTTTTTGGAGAGAGTCTCGAATCGGTTAATCGCGTCTGGCGCAGTTTGAACGTTAAGAGAACAGGCAATGGGTGTACGAGCTGGTGCTGACTGTAACCATGCCTCCAGCGAGGAAGGAGCCGCGGACTTCGTTGCAGTGCATCCGGAGAGAAAAACTACGGGAATTATAAAAGTAAGGCATAAACAAAGTAAACAAAAGACACGAACCATAGCGCACTCCTTTGTTTTAATCATAGCATAGTTTTACTGTTTTTGTTCGATACTGTTGATTTGATTTGATTAGTCTCGTTTGCATTTGAATCACTTGATGTGTTGAGTTGACTGTACCAAAGTAAAATGAAGTTGTTCCAACTTTGGGTCAATCCATCTAGGTTCGAGCTTACGTTAGAACGGGTAGCACATCTCGATCAAGTACTGTGGGGGTAAAGAAAAAGTTTGAATCATAATCAGAGCCCTGTCCAGGGGTGAAAATTATATAGTTTTGCGCACGATGACGGTATTCACGTATATTCTGTCTTAATTTATACTACCCGCTCGTGTATTAGGCGTGTGGTTGATATACGCAATCGTGGTGTTGATAAGATATTTTTGTGCGAAAACAGGGGCGGACATCACGATAAGAGAGTGTTTTGTTTAGTGTCTGTGTATAGTGGTGGAAAAGGATAACTGATGGCAAGTTTAATTCCGCGGATAATTCATGCGGAACTTCGGCGGTGGACAGGGGGTGAAAAACTTGAATTGTTTCAAGAAGCGGAACGGCTGACGTGTTGTTACGCTGTACGATAGATATGTGTTCCATCGTGAATGGGAAAATGGGCGATACTCAGAGGACTGTAAGTGAAAGTGAAGAGCTCAGTCGGCCCTTTGTCCAACGAATTGTAGCATCCTACTGTAATCTGCTTGTGAGGTATGCAGAAGCTAATGAGGCTGCTGAAATTCATCGTTTTCTACTGTTAACAATGGGAGATGGCAAACAGAGTAGTAGTCGACAGTTGTCTGTAATTGGGTTCGGGTACTTTATCACGAAACCTCGCTTGAGCTTTGTGTTTCGGTGAGGGTGTTGGATGAGGCCAATTTGAGGCAGCTGGAAAAAGCCGGGGTATTGTAATTTAGAGGTTTTACCGATGACATTTAAGACGTTGTGCACGACACATACACAGGTGTAAAAGCTGGCAACACTTCGTACAGCTCGGCGGGTAGTGATGAGGTCTGTTCTGGAGTATTATATTATTGGCACGGGGGAGACTGAGATGGAACGAATAGAGTTAGCGTTCGCTTTGCGTGATCTGTTTGATGAATTGTCGACTCAAATCGCAAGTATTCCGATCACAGTTCTAGCACCTATTGCAGGAACACTATTGGAGCATGTGACGTTGATTTTAGAGTATGTACAGTAGCGATATTTCGGTTAATTCATTCAACGGCATTGGGCGGGTGGGCTAGGTTTTCACAAAAACGTTTGAAAATGCGTTACGGTCGGGTATTAATGCGGCGATTGAAGGCGATTCGCTTATGACGGACGGGAATTTCGTGGCAAAAGATTGTGTCTCGATTTTACGCGCTAGTTATATACATATGTTGAAATTTGGAATTACGCGCTAACCTAACAACAAACACGAGACGAGGCGGGCAAAACTGGATAGATTTCGCCCGCCTCGTCTTAACGAAGAAACATAGACTCAGGGATTATAAACAGCCCCAGCAGCGTTCTTTTCCGGGTTCATATAGAACTCTTGCCCGGTTGCATCCAGAACTGATGCCCACAAGTTTGATGAAAGCTCAACCTTGCGGCGTTCAATGGTTGCCAATGGAATAGGAACCAACGAGTAATCATCATTCAGACGGCCGACTACACAATTGGTACGCCCGGCCATGGCTGCATGAACAGCCATGCGCGCCAGACGATAACAGAGTACAGCGTCCGAAGCATCAGCTGGACAACTGCGAATGGTATAGGAAGGATCAATATACTTGACGGTAACCCCATCGCCTTTTTTATTAAAGTGTGTGGTAATTCGTTGTTTAAGATACTCTCCGACATCTTTTTTCAAAATGTTTCCAGAAGCATCCTTTCGAACTTCACCATCCATTAGATCTTGCCCAGCCCCTTCAGCAACAACGATTACGGCATGACTCTTACCTGATGCAAAACGACGTTCCAATGCACGCAGAAGACCGTGTTCGCCATCCACGGTGAATGGTGATTCTGGGATAAGGCAGAAGTTAACAACGGGGTTGGCCAATGCAGCATAGGCCGCAATGAAACCGGAATCCCGCCCCATCAGTTTGACCAAGCCAATACCGTGATAAGCACCAAGTGCTTCGGAATGTGCGGAACGGATTGCGGGAACAGCGGCTGCCACAGCGGTTTCAAATCCGAACGTCCGCCCAACGAAATGAAGGTCATTGTCAATGGTTTTAGGGATCCCGACTACAGAGATTTTCAGTCCGCGCCGCCGACATTCATCGGAGACATCACGTGCACACCGCAGAGATCCATCTCCGCCAATAGCAAAGAGAACATTAATTCCCATTCGCTCTAAGGTGTCTACCATGCGAGCGGTATCTTGTTGACCACGGGAGGAACCGAGTAGAGTACCGCCGTCTTCGTGAATCGTGTCTACCGTATCTGGCGTCAACAACATTGGTTCATAACCGAACTCAGGAATCAATCCAGCATATCCGTAACGGAAACCATAGATAGTTTTTACCCCGTAATCGAAAGCAAGCACTTCTACAAGTCCTTTGATGACGTTGTTGAGGCCCGGACAAAGCCCGCCTGCGGTAACAATCGCTGCGCGTGTTGCTTTTGGATCATGAAAAATCTTTCGGTGGGGCCCGGCACTTTCTAACTTTGGTACCACACCATAACGCTTGACGAACGCATGAACGTATCCCGCACGAACACTGAGTAGGGAATACATATCGTCCTCTTCCACGAAGTTTGTGTTGCGGATGGGGGTATCCACCTTGCATTCTCCGAGTGTCTCGGTCAAGAAGGTAAATTTAGCTGGGTCTTCATAGATGCGATCAAACAAGGAAGGCATAAGGGTCCTCTCTCATATCCAACAAAACGTGGAAAAGTTGGGGCACTATTATACATGTTCATGTCGATTTCGTCAATTTGCCTATATGATTTCACAAATAGAAGATGGCTGTTGATACATATGTTGAAATATGAAAGGTGGGGTTTAGGGAGTTAGGAAAAATGTTTGGAAGAGTTCACTAGAATTAGTTTTGAGTTAAAAATACAATGGTGCATTGTCGACGCATCAAGACGTATCACGACTTTAAGGCGTCCCATGTGTTTGAACTGACTGCACTCCTGCGCGCGTGGGAAGTCTCGAAAGCAGGCGCTCTTACCGGGGGCAACGT
>CALBHX010000104.1 GCA_937892925.1 uncultured Lentisphaeraceae bacterium | reverse complement strand
TCCTGAAAAGAAAAAGTGCGCCTCACATTCATGAGACGCACATACCAGACCAGAAACTCCTTGTTCACCTTTTATAAACAGGCACCGGCTCATAATGCGTATGTAACAACTGATGTGCTTTTTCACTACAAGGCGCTCCAAGGAACTCCGCATAAATGCGTTGAATCTGGGGATTTTGATGCGAACAGCGAAGCGTTCTTGTCCGATCATCCTGATAAAGGCCTTCCATTCTTGCCCTGCGCACCTCATCTGTGGCCAACGTTGGCTGCCCACCACCACCAACACATCCACCACGGCAAGCCATAACTTCAATGAACTGCCACCGAGGCGGACGTCCAGCCTTACGATCCTCACGAATCGCATTAAGCACCTGCTCTACATTACCCATTTGGTGCGCAACAGCAACTGAAACGCGTGTACCTTTGATATCAACAACCGCCTCTTTTACCCCATCCAAACCACGAACTGCTTCAAAGTTGACATTCGTCAGCTCTTCCTTTGTGATTAGATTGTAAGCCGTACGCAACGCCGCCTCCATCACACCTCCAGTAGCCCCAAAAAGCGTACCAGCTCCTGTGTATTGACCAAGAATGTTATCGGCCGAACTCTCAGGAAGCGCATTAAAATCAATCCCGGCGATTTTAATCATCCGAGCAAGCTCACGTGTGGTTAAAACGACATCCACATCCTGATAGCCGGATGCATGCATCTCTTCCGAACGAGAAATTTCATATTTTTTTGCCGTGCATGGCATAATCGAAACCATATACAACTTAGCAGGATCAATACCCATTTTCTCTGCAAAATAAGTCTTTGCCATCACACCCAACATCTGTTGTGGACTCTTTGCCGTAGAAAAGTTATCAATGAAGTCTGTCGCATACTTCTCCATCCAGTCCGTCCAAGCCGGACAACAAGATGTAATCAACGGCAATACACCGCCAGCAGTAAATCGATGAACGAACTCTGTCCCCTCTTCCATAATGGTCAAGTCGGCAGAGAAATTGGTATCAAAAACCGCCTGAAAACCCAACCGTCGGAGAGCTGTATAAATCTTTCCAGTGGAAAGTTCGCCCGGCTTCATCCCAAAAGCCTCACCTAACGCCACGCGAACAGCCGGAGCGATCTGCACAGCAGTAAAACGCTCAGAATCGCGCAATGCCTCCCATGCCTTGGCCGTCTCGTCCTTTTCATATATAGCACCGACCGGGCAGTGCGCCGAACACTGCCCACATTTGATACAGGGTGAGTCATTCAACGGGACATCCGCCGCTGGAGCGATCTTCATTTTTTCTCCACGCCCAATAAACTCAAGTGCCCACACATTTTGCATCTCCTGGCAGACAATCGCACACCGGCCACACTTAATACACTTGTCCGGCTCCAAGACAATGGACGGGGTACTGTCATCACATGGGATATGTTCTACCATCGGGCGTTGAAACGGCACCTTTCGAATACCAAACTCTGCCGCCACACGTTGCAATTCACAACTTCCAGATCGCGGACACTGCAAGCAGTCGTTTGGATGCGTACTCAAGATTAATTCCACAACCGTTTTCCGAATCTGGACAATGTCTGGGTCATGAGTGGTGATCTTCATCCCCTCAGCAACTTCCGTACAACAGGCTCGCAATAGCTTGGGTGAAGCACCATTCCGAACGACACAAATACCACATGCCGCCCAAGCCTTCACATCTGGATGATGACATAGTGTCGGAATT
>CALBHX010000103.1 GCA_937892925.1 uncultured Lentisphaeraceae bacterium | reverse complement strand
GGTCCCCCCCACTATGCCGCCGCGCGAAACCATGCGCGCCACATGAATCATCGTGCCCTCATAACGCACCTGCCGAGCCGTAACCGCGGCCTCCGCGCCCACACCCCGAGTCAGCTCGAAGTCCGCCAATTCAGATTTCCATGTCCAACGCAGAGGATACACGCCATCCGTCAGAGCAAGCGTATCATTCCCCTCCTTTGCAAACGTAAACGTCTTAACCAACACCCCCTGAACATCCCGCCAGACCACACGATACGCTGTTGCACTGTCGCGAATCACCTCCAATGTGCCATCCGCCGCCGACTCCACCCGCACAATCGCCCCCTGTGCATCCCGCGTCACCTCAATCCCAAGCTCATTTACCGGCACGCGCACCCCAGCCGTGGAAATCAGCGCGGCCACAGACCCATCACGGGCATAATCCACCGCTGACCGATCCGCAAAGCGTTCCCGAAACGTCCCATCCGGAAGCTTCTCCAATCGGCTGTCCTCCGTCATGGAAAGCGACGCCGGGCATCCCTCTCTGTTATAAATCACCCGCTTGCCCATTGCATCCACCACACAATATGCAGCCAAATCCAGCCGCCGCATCATCGGGTGATCATAGCGTAAAACCGCAGGCGTAAACAGCTCATCCGAGAGCGAGGACTCTTCAATTGCCAACCGCCCCACCGGCAACCCCGCAATCAACGGCGTGCGCCCAAACGCCTGACGAAAAGACACGCACGCATTATCCGTCTGCGTTCCCTCCGCACAATCACAGACACAGGCCTTCACCTTAGACTCCACATCAAGCACCACCGTCAGCGGCGCCTCCCCAGAAGCCACCTCAACCGCTCCGTAATACGCCTTCCACGGCACCGAAACCGACCATGTGATATTCGTAGAAAGATGGTTACGCAGACAATCCTCCCGCACCGCCTCCACCGCCGGCCCGGCCATCGCCTCCAGCCCCGACACTGCCACCACCCCGCTCTCCGGTGCCAGCAGCTCATAGCGCAGCAGCGGTTCATGTTCCCCCCTCCCCATCACAGAATCACCCCCGGCATGATTCACCGCCAACACGCCAGGGTCAAATGTAAGCGATGTCGGAGCAGGCCTCACCGAAAGCACCGCCTCATCCCGAACCGTCTCCCCGTCATAACGCTGCGAAGCCGAGAACTTCACCTCCGCCGCCTTCGCCCCTGAAAGCCAAAACGCCTCCGGATTCACCGTATAACTCCCCGTCCCAACAGACACAAACGGATTCCCACCCGAAGGCTCCGTATAAGCCACCCGCTCATCCCTCGGACCA
The DNA here is from genome assembly GCA_937892925.1 of uncultured Lentisphaeraceae bacterium. GTDB lineage: Bacteria > Verrucomicrobiota > Kiritimatiellia > RFP12 > DVOR01 > Spyradenecus. The sequence goes on along the minus strand of CALBHX010000103.1, from coordinate 1,056 downwards.
TACGTCACCGCCCCCGTCAAGACCCCCGACGTCCACGGCACTTCCACCATCGCCGGCGACACCACAAGCTGCGCATACGGAATCGACCCCGTACGCCGCCAGAACGAACCGCCCCCAAGCCCTTCAATCTGAAACGCATATGGCCCGCCAACCGATGCAAAGCTCGCCGAAGCCATCACGTACCCGCTCTCCTTCACCGTTGCCCAATTCCCCCACTTCAGTGCATGCTCACCGCCAATCTCACTCGTCTCCCCTCCCACTGAAAGCGACCCCGAATCATCCGCCCCAACACGAAACCGCTCCCCTGCTTCCACACGAATAATCCCGGAAACCACAGCTGAAATCGCATGCTTCGTGCTCGGCCAATTCCCCGACATCACAATCCCGGCCAAAGAACTCACCTGCTCCGTCCGCGTCTCCGTCTCCCCACTCTCCCCCTCCGCATCCAATGCTTCTATCACCGTCAGCGTCTCCGTGCAGGGTTCATACACCGCAAATCCGCCCGCCTCCACTGCCGAATACACCCCCACAGAACGCAATGCCACTCCATCCCCGCGTCCGCGTTTCACTCGAGCACCCCCCAATCGCCCGGTGATTACCTCCCCTGTCCCCTCCATTCCCTGCGCCGCCGCCGCAATCAACCGAACAGCCGCCCAATCCGGATCCCCCGAAAGCGCATAAAACGTTACCCGAGACGCCTGCGGCCACGAAGCCAGCGGAACAAACGTCCCCACGCCGCCCCCCAAGGGTACCTCCTCCCCTTCCCGATGAACCACATACCCCAACTCCACCACCTCCGGAAGCCCCTCAAAAACAAACAGCAAATCCGGCGCATCACACACCGCCACCGAAAGCCCGCCCGGCACCCGCTCTCCACACCCAACCCATGGATACAAACTGAAAACTGCCGGCGGCTCCTCCCGAATATCCACCACCGCCTCGAAGCCCCCCCACGCGGCTCCGAATGAAAGCCCCGCCAGTATGCCAAGCCAGCCCCTGTACATCCTCATTACGCGCCCCTCCAATAAAAACGCAGGCCGTCCAATCCCTCTCCGC